>CAYOWH010000021.1:27719-32016 GCA_964407615.1 uncultured Bacteriovoracaceae bacterium
GTCTCCATAGACAGATCCCTTAAAGGCTGCCTAAGATGGGCCTCGAAGTTTTTCAAGGGAGTTAAATCTAAATTGGCTTTTAAGTTTATATACATTAGGAGATCAACGTTAAATGGACTTGCTGACAGATTTGAACTGTTACAGGGGTATTGACGGCATCTACTACGTAGGTAAAATCTTTGTGAACAATTCTATCACCCACGTAAACACTTTCGTTGTAATATAGGTGCCCAATAAACCTATTAGCAGACTTAATAGCCACTTCGCCAACGATATTTCCTGGAGCTTCTTCCCAGTGGTTAATAGCACACGGAATGTTGGATCTAATCGTTTCAAAAGTATTAGAAGGGACTCCATTATTTAGAACCTTGCTTCTGCGTAAAAGATTACAGGCTCCTGTTAGGGTCCGTTGCATTTCTATACGTAGGTGCTCATTTTCATCGGTTAAATACAGACGCATTAGTACCACTCCCGAGTTAGAGCATCTCGCCAAAGCGGACGGAAGTTTTCAATGTATTCGTCTGTAAGTTCAATGTTACCGGTTTCAACCCGAGTAACCGCAAATTGTTGCTGTTTAATGCTCTCAGCCACGCCAAGGAGTTCTTTAATGGCATGACTAGAACTTTCATAGCCTTCTCGTTTGACTTTTAACGATAGGCGAGCTTTATCCCGAATGATGATATGAACGGCAATATAGGCAGCGTAGTAAATATCAGCATCCGCTTGTGTTAAAAAGAATGTCAGCTCCTCGTCACTAAATAGGGCGTTCTTGATGTCTGCATCAGGAATCAAACATCTGACTTGACCGACCGGGGTATTTAGATCATAAGTAGCTGACATTTTAGTTTGCCAAATTAGGCGGGCTTTTTGTTGTTCGGCTTAGCCGGAGGAACTTCTTCCACAGGAACGATTGCACCAATGGTTTCTAGATAGTCCAGATTCATGTTTGCTAGCTGGTCCGCGTTTACCACGGAACCAGCTTCGAAGCCTGTAAGGAAATTAACCTTCCAGGCAGCCATTAGATCAGACCACCCAATCGGAAGGTTGGAGCAGTGTAAGAAGTTGACGCTACGAGTTGTCGGCAGGTACCAGCTCCAAGGAACTGAACACCAAAGCCGATTCGGCGAAGGAACTTCATACCACTAAGTGGATAGTGCTCGTTGAAGGATTGTTGGAACATTTGAAGTCCGCGAGCGGATTCATTGATATGTTCTCGTCGAGCCAAAGGTCGAGCGGTCATATCAAACATACCAAGGTAACCAGCAGGAACGTTATCGTTGAACACGATAAGGATACCTTCAACGGTAATACCGGTATTCCATACACCAGAGTCAATACCCCGTTCTCGCATACTTGTGATTGCTTGGAGAATGGTGTTAGCTGCGTTGGTGTTAAGCAATCCAGAAATAGCATCTGACTGGTTCGAGTGAGCCAAGAGAACGAGAGAGTTTGGATTCAATCCATAACCATGCTCCCGAATATCTCGTGCCATAGCTCGAATGTGATCGATGCTAAGTGTGGTGGTGTTTAGACCAAGATAGTGGTAATGAGCTGTGCCATCAAACGTGTTGTTCTTGTAGGAAGGTACATCAGTTTCACCATTATAGAACGAAGCCCGATAAGGTGTACCAATCGCGCCTGCTGTTCTTGGAGTGAAAAGGGTTTGGTAGAACAACGAGTTGAGAAGTTCCATATCACCTAGGTAAATGGATTCAACTTCAGCTGCCAAGTCCGAAACGAGCATATCTTGGAGACCCTGAATAGACCACTCAGTTGACAAATCATAGTCCAGGAATGGAACGTTGATTTCTCTGAAAAGTTGTCTTTGGTTCAAAGGATTAGAACCTTCAGAAGCTAATCCAAATTGCTTTGGAGCCTGCGAGACCCGCAAGGTTTGTCGAATAGTCGTTTCACAAAATTGTCCAATAAATGGATCAAATCCAGTATTGTAAACTGTGAGACCATCTCGAATGTCTTGCAGAAGAAGGGCCTGGTTCTCAATGACACCTTGAACCATTCCGTTGATACCGAAAGAAGGAAATGTTGGCATATTAGATCACAATGTTGCTGGTTGCAGCGGCTTGGACGGTCAACGCGAGTGGTTGAACTTGAACGAAAACGCGATTGGCGCTTAATGAAGTACCAATCACTTGTGCAATGTTAGTTGCGGTCGTTGGCTTGACGGTAGTGTATTTACCAGTAAGTCCAAGATATACAGCAGCTCCAACAGTCCACGCACCTTCGATATCGGCGGTTTCAAGTTCAACAATACCTGCGATAAACAGTGTAACTGGTTTATCAACGGCATTAGCTGCTGACATTGGCTTAAAAGCAACTCCCACAGCTCGCACTGGAGTGCTTCTGTCGGCAGCTACCAAATTGCCACTTGCATTGACTCCGTATAACCTACCTTCGACAATGGCGGCTGCGCCTTGGCTTCTAGCGGTGTGGGTTACGGATAAATCGGCTTTAAGTACCTTTCCCATGATCCTTATTATACAACAAAACCTCGTACAGAGACGAGGTTTTATCTTTTTGTCCTATAGAAACTTAAAATGGATTAAGTATTTCTAAATTCTGCTACTAGCTTAGAGGCAAAATCTCCTTTACCAGCCAGCATAAGCAGAACTCGTAATTGCTCCACTGTTTCAATAAGTTTTTGGGCATCTTCTTCCGTTAGGTTGGAAATCACCACGGTTCCCGCATTAGGGAATGGAAAGGTTTTGATTCCTAGTCGAACTGATTTTCTCATTAGTGTACTACTCCTATTCCCAATCCAGTTGCTAACCCTAACAGGGCCGCTCTGATGCATCTAACGAGTGCTAGACGCCACTTAAACCCTTCTTCAGGATTCTTAAGGTAGGCATCAAGGTCAGTAACAATGGCACCTAAAATTGAGGAAATGATTCCTAAAACAAGTAATCTGTTGTCCATATTATGTTCCTATACATCTTCGGCATTGACGAAGAATTCCATTTCTTTGGCTGCATTATATAATGCTACCCGAGAATCTACGCCAGAATCACTGGGAGCAGTTACTTCCACTGTATATCCCACTACAGGAGTAGCTCCGTCCCTTCGAGTCTCCTCTGAGACGTATGGAACCATGTGTCCTGTTATTTGTTTGTTTTCCACATCCAATACAAAGGTAGGAGCTACTCTCCAGTATTCCATAGTAACACCATCATGACGAACGAAAAGCTTTTTCAATGCCATTAGTTATCTCCCTCAATAACTGGTTCACCTGGAGCTGGTGCAGGAGTAGGTTCTAGATCCGGTGCAACTAATCTTTGTCGAATTCTGGCTAGTTGCTGCACTTGATAGAATATAACATCTGCAGTGTCTACGGTTCCTTCGAACCGGGTTTTGTCGATTGCCAAACAAAGTATTTGGACTTCTTCGGGTGTTAGGGCTATTACTTTCATGGTATTATTTATGGCCAAGTTGCGATTGCAACTCGTTTCCATGTATCAGTTGCTGTACAAACGTAAATATAATTAGCATCCCAGCGAATCATACCAGCAGATCCAGTAGCCGTAGCTGATGCTGGAGGATTAGACAAAGAAACACGCAGTTGTGGTGCTGTCAAAAGGTTATAAAAGGTAGCATTGCCACCACTTCTGGAAATAGCTAAAGCTGTAAAGTTATAGCCTCCAGCATCAGTAAAAGCATCCAACTGCCAGTCAGAGCCAACGTTAAGTCCGGTTTCTGCTGCTGCGGTAGCCCCTAAAGTCCATCGGGTTACTCCAGCAGTCCTCAAGAAAAGGTTTCGTGTAGTTCCTGCCGAATTACTTAATTGCAAATCAGTGGCCACTATTTGACCTCCAAAACTTGCATATGTTGGACTGACTATAGAAAATGCAAGTGCTGCGGTAGTACTACCTGTTGGAGTTGCAAAGAACTGTAATCCAGCTCCGTTATTAGTTCCTGTCCAGGTTTCTGTAGCGTATCCGCTAATTCTTGCTTTACCATCAACCAAACTTGTAGCATTATGACCTCCAAAATTTAGAGTGCCCAGTAAATCTGCATTTTGGGTAGCAGTTCTTGTTGTATAAGTTCCACGACTATTTCTAAATGCTAAAATATGTCCTAAAGTATTGCCAGTTGCATCAAACAAAGTATAAGGGAACGTAGCAGATTCTGGAGCAATAAAATGACCCACAATGTTTGAACTACCATACCCAGCTGGAACCGAAGAGATAGTTCCAAACCCTCTAGCGATAATAGCTCCTGAGGTTGCTGACAAACCTGTAGAAGTTATACCATTTGTAGCCGTAATAGCTCCAGTTGAAGCAAT
>CAYOWH010000022.1:0-31620 GCA_964407615.1 uncultured Bacteriovoracaceae bacterium
GGTCAGCAACAACGTGTGGCGATTGCACGATGTTTGATGCAAAATCCTGAGATTCTTTTAGCCGATGAGCCTGTTGCTAGCCTTGACCCCGCTACCTCTCATGGAGTGATGGATCACTTTGAGCAAATCAATAAAGAAATGGGAATTACGATTTTATGTAATCTTCATTTTTTAAGTCTCGTAAGAAGGTACACTCCTCAAGTGGTTGCACTCAAAGGTGGTCATAAAGTTTTCTCGGGTTCTTCAAGTGGAATTGATGAGGCTTGGTTTAAGCGAATTTACGGTGAGGGAGCTCAAGAGGTACAAATCAAATGATTGATATTTTTCAAAAAAGATTTGAGGCTGAAAAGCGTAAGGCCTTTGTCGCAACTTTTTTTGTAGATACTTTTTTAATTTTTTATTCGTTTTTTTTGGTTTATTTTTTATTTCTTTCATTTTCGCATGAGGTTTCTTATGCGAGTCAAAATATAAGTGGATCTTTGTTAGGAGCTCTCTTGCCAGTTTCGGCGGTGATCGCTTTTGTGTGGGGAAGGTGGGGTCGAAGCCCTGGAGTTTCACTTGTTTATCGAACAAATCGTTATTTGAAATCGGTTGTTCGCGATGAAGAAAAGCGTCAGTGGTGGAAAAAGCCGTACGCAGTTTTTTCGTTTGTTATTTTGGTTGGAACTTTTATTTTAGGGTTTCAAATTACAGATGTAAGCTTTCGCTCTCTTTTGAGTGCAGAAGGTATTGAGGGTGCAAAGAGAATTTTTACAGCTTTGATTACTCCTAACTGGGCAATTATTGGACTTGTTTTAACAGCGATGCTTGAAACAATTTTTATTGCTTTGATTGCTACAACCTTAGCTCTCCCAGGAGCTTTTTTGGCATCTTTCTTTTGCGCGCGTAATCTTGTAAGAAGTTCTCGTTCTGCAAGTTTTTTATCGGTCATTCTTAGAACACTTTTTAACTTTAGCCGCTCTGTGGAGCCTGTTATTTGGGCGATTATTTTTTCTGTTTGGGTTGGTATCGGGCCTTTTGCGGGAATGCTTGCTTTGATGCTTCACTCGGTGGCTTCTCTAGCAAAGCAATATGCCGAAGAAATTGAAAATTGTGAATCAGGGCCCATTGAAGCCATGGAAGCAACCGGTGCGCGAAATATTCATGTCATTTGGCATGCTGTGGTTCCGCAAGTTTTGATGCCTTTTCTTTCCTTCACAATTTTTCGCTGGGACATAAACATCCGCATGGCGACCATTATTGGTCTTGTGGGGGGTGGTGGTGTGGGAACTCTGTTGATGCAGTATCAAGGTCTTGCTCAGTGGAATGAGGTGGGAACAATTGTCATTGTCATTGCTGTTGTCGTTTGGATGATGGATTTTTTGAGCGGAAAGGTTCGCGAAGCTCTTTTGTGATTTCTTTTTTTTGCGAGTTTTATGTATGAGCTTTTATAGAGAAAAAAGGCATCCTTGGCTTATTCATCATGAGCCGCATTTAAAAAATATTGAAAGCGGTCAAGAGCTCATAGCGCGTATTCAAGCAAAATACCCTGAGGGACATTCTTCCTTAGCTTGGGTCATTGATTTAGATTCAACTCTTTTTTGTACAGGTCCTCGTAATAAAGAAATTTTTAGAAGTTATTTAGATTATTTAAAGACTCATCAAGAAGTTCCCGCTCTTTGGTATGAGGCCCTTGATAAAATAAATCCTCTCAAGCAAAGTTTTAGTATTCGCGAATCTTTGGAGTGGGCTTTGGTCGATCACGGTATTGATTCAGAAAAAGCCAAAAAAGAATCTTATGAAATTTGGAGTGCTTTTCAGCTTTATTGGGAGCATCATTTTTTTTCGAGTGAGTTCATGTTTCATGATCTTCCCTATACTGGGGCAGTTGAGTTCGTAAATAAGATTTGGAAGCAAGGCTTTCAAATTGTTTACTTAACAGGCCGAGATGTTGCTAGATCTCTTGAGGGAACCCGGGCTTCTTTAAGTGAAAATGGATTTCCTGTAGGAGATCGTACGGAGCTTATTTTAAAGCCACGATTTCGTTGGAGTATGGAAGATGCTGAGTTTAAAGAAGAGGCTTCTCAAGATATTTCTCGTCGCTATGAAGTCGTTTGCTCTATAGATAATGAGCCCGAAAACTTACATGTCTTTGCAAAATATTTTCCCAAATCAGAGATAGTTCTTTTTCACTCAATCATGAGTCAGCGTGTTCCAGAAACTTCTATCTTAGATTTAATGGGCAATCGTGAATTACTTGTGCTTCAGAGCTTTCATTAATTCAAAATTAAAAAACTATTTTTTTAAATACTTTTGAATGAGTTCTTTGACGTGAGGGCCGCCCTTTTCTTGAAGGGTATCGAGAGTGACGTCGATAAATTGTTGAATTTTACCGATATCAATGTTGAGTTTTTTAAAACCCGAAGCAAAACTTGCCATCGAGCCTAGCTGGGCTGCTTTTTCTCCAAAGACAGACGCAAAGCCACTGAGTTTTCCCATGACCGCAGACGCATCAGGAGCGGCTTTGATGAGTTCTTGCCAGTTGTGACCTACGAGTTCGGTTATTTTTGTGAAATTTTGCTTATCAAGTTTTTCTTGGCAAAATTTAAGGAGTAATCCCAGACCACCCTTGGCTTGTTCCTCGCTGAGATTGAGCTTCTTCATGAGTTCTTGCACAATATTTTGGATCATGGACTACTCCTTATCTTTTAAAGAAAACTTAATTTTATCCTTGAGATAAAAGTTTTTTAAATTCTTGTGTCAGAGCAGGTACGACTTGAAACAAGTCGCCAATGGCACCGTAATCTGCTTTTTGGAAGATAGGGGCTTCAGGATCTGTATTGATCGCAACAATAATTTTTGAGGTTTTCATTCCTGCTAAATGCTGGATGGCGCCCGAAATTCCGCAAGCGATATAGAGGTTGGGGTTCACGGTTTTTCCCGTTTGTCCTACTTGCATTCCATGAGGCACGTATCCTGCGTCAACCGCGGCCCTTGAAGCGCCTACAGCTGCCCCAATCACATCTGCAAGTTCTTCTAGAATTTTGAAGTTATCTCCGCTCTTAAGTGATCGGCCTCCGCTGACAATTCTTTCTGCCTCTGTAAGGTCAGGCCGAGCGGATTGAGTGTTTCCTTCAAGAGAAGCAACTTTTGTTTTGCTGGAATCTTTAACGGCGCTTTGCTCAACAATATTGGCAGATTTGCCGCTTGGTGTTTGGATTTTAAAGGCGTTAGGTCTTAAGCTAAGCGCAGCTTTCGGGCTTTTTACTTTGAGAGTTGTAAAATATTTGCCTGCGAGGTTGGGTCTTTTGGCGATGATGTTTGAACCTTCAACTTTAAGATCAACACAATCCGTTACAAGACCTGCTTCCAACTTGATAGAAAGTGTAGGGAAAAGATCTTTCACAAGTGAAGTCGCAGCACCCGCAATGACGCTGTATCCGCCTTCAACAAATGATTTTGCAAGAGTATCTTTGTAAATATCAGGTTGGTAAAATTTAAGAGAAGAATCATTCACAAGATAAAGGGTTTCAGCGCCCTGATCACCCGCTTGTGAAGCCAGCTTAGAAGAAGAGCTAGAGAGATTATCTCCTAAACAGATTGTTGAAACATGATACCCGTTTGCTTTGAGAGTTGCGATAACTTCAAGAGAAGCTTTTTTAACGTTACCTTCTTTTTGTTCAATGAACACAAGTGCTTTTGCCATTTTCATCTTCTCCTTAAATCACTTTCGCTTCGTTTCGAAGTGCGTCGACAATTTGTTTTGCAAGTTCTTCAGGTGTGCCCTTGAAAACTTTTCCTGCAGCTTTTTCGGCAGGAAGCTCAGCAGAAATAATTTCAATTCGAGAATCTTTTGCTCCAAGACCAAGAGATTCAAGGGGAACCACTTCGACCTTTTTTTGTTTTGCTTTCATAATGCCAGGCAAAGAAGCATAGCGAGGAGTGTTGAGGCCTTTGTTAGCAGCTATAACGGCAGGAGCTGTGAGTTCTACAACTTCTTCAGCGCCACCTTCTACGGAGCGACGAGCTTTAATCACAGAATCGCTAACACCTTCGAGCTTTGTCACAACAGTTGCTCGAGACCAGTTAAGGAGTTCTGCTACCATTTGGGGAACAGCTAGGGCGTCGTCGTCGATTGCTTGTTTGCCAGTAAAAACAATTTGAAAGCCTTTTTGTTTGATAACTTCTGAGAGAGCTTTTGCAATCACAAAACTATCACAATTTTTGTATTCTTCTTCGCTCACTTTAATGTGAATCGCATCATCGCAGCCCATTGCAAGAGCTGTGCGTTCAGCGTCGACAACTCGATCGGGGCCCACAGATATAACGGTTGCCGTTCCTTTTGTTGCATCACGAGTTTTAATGGCTTCTTCTACACCAAATTCGTCGTAGGGATTTAATATAAATTTAACTCCCGAGAGGTCTAAAGAGTTTGATGTCAATTTTGCTTTTGTTTCAGTGTCAGGACATTGTTTAACAAGGACAGCGATTTTCATGTCTTTGAGCTTAAAAGACGTTCTTTGGGAGTCAATAGATTGTCTTCTGAGAATAAAATGTTAACGCGCCTTAAAAAGGTTTTTTTTAATTATTAATTAAAGAGCTTTTCCGATAACGCTTCAAAGGATTAATTGGAAATGCTTGCTCGTCGCTTAGGAGATCTTTTAGAGAAAAATCAAATAGCAACGACGCCGCACGTTCAAGAGTGTCTTGGAGAGCTGGAAAAAGACCCTAAAAAAAGATTAGCTCGTCTTCTTGTTGATAAGGGGTATGTCGACGAACGAAAATTAATTGATTTTTTTACAAAGCAGTATGCAATGCCCTCGATTGATCTGAGTAATTTTGAAGTTAATCCCGAGTTGATTGCAAAATTAACACCTCAATTTTGTTCAAACAATTTTATTATTCCTATTGGAATCAAGGGTGATACTGTGGTGATTGCAACGGCTGACCCTACGGAACAAACAGTCTTTGACCAAATTCGTTTTGCTCTTAAATTAAGAGCAGAACCTGTTCTTGCTGCGGCTTCTCAAATTAAATCTTTGCTCGAAAAAGTTACCGGAGTTCCCATTGATCAAGTGACCAAAGATCTAGGTGGTGAAGCTTTAGGAGCAATAAGCGTTGAGGAAAGTAAAGATGATACTGGTGCAGCCGGTGATGAGCTCAACGCAGACGAAGCAGCTCCGATTGTGAAGTTCGTGGCAGCTGTTTTGACAGATGCTATTCGTCGCAGAGCTTCGGATATTCATATTGAACCTTATGAAAACGACTTGAGAGTTCGTGTTCGAGTGGATGGAGATTTGGTAGATTCGGTGAAGCCTCCTCCACAAGTTAAGAAGCCTCTTGTTGCGCGTATCAAGGTTATGTCAAAAATGCGACTCGATGAACGTCGAGTTCCTCAAGACGGTCGTATCCGTTTTCGTTTGCCCGAGGGAAAGACGGTTGATTTTCGTGTGAGCACTTGTCCTACGGTCTATGGAGAAAAAGTTGTTATTCGTATTTTAGATAAGTCTGCAGCGGTGATTTCTCTAGATAAATTGGGATTTGAGCCAGAGGATCAAGAAAAGTTTATTAAAGCTATTAAAAGTCCTTGGGGTATGGCACTTGTAACAGGAGCAACGGGATCTGGAAAAACAACAACACTTTATGCAGCTCTTAATGCGCTCAATACAGTCGACGTCAATATTTCAACGATTGAAGATCCTGTGGAATATAACTTTGCCGGAATTAACCAGTGCCAAGTGCACGAACAGGTAGGTTTTACTTTTGCAGGTGCTTTAAAATCATTTCTTCGACAAGATCCGGATATTATTCTTTTGGGTGAGATTCGAGACACTGAAACAGCAAGTATCGCAATGAAAGCTGCCTTAACAGGTCACATGGTTTTGTCGACTTTGCACACGAACGATGCGCCTGCAACTTTAGCCCGATTAAAGGATTTGCAAATTGAGCCCTTTTTGATCAACAGCGCACTCAAGGCAGTTGTGGCTCAAAAACTTGTTCGAGGTATTTGTAAAAATTGTAAAGATGTTGATGATAAAATAACAAAAGATGATCTTATTAAATTAGGATTTCCAGAAAAGATTTTAGATAAATTTAAGCCTATGAGAGGAAAGGGATGTCCGGCTTGTCGCAATACAGGTTGCACAGGAAGGCGAGCGGTTCATGAAGTTTTAGAGATGACTGAAAATATTAGAAATGCATTTGGTGGTGGTGCCTCAACTGATGAGATTAAAAAAATTGCTATATCCGATGGCATGAAGACAATGAAAACAAACACCATGAAAAAAATTATGCGCGGAGAGGTTCCCGTTGAAGAGCTACAAACCGTTGGAGATGATCAATGAGATTTCGTTATCAGGGATTTAATCGCGCGGGTCAGGCTGTTCAAGGTGAGTTAGAGGCTGGAGATCAGTCTGTGGTTCGCATGATGCTTCGAGATCAGGGTATTTCAGCGCGAACGATTGTTCCCGTCGTTATGTCTAGTAATGCGGAGTTTAGTTTGGGAAGTCTTTTTGGAGGATCGGCTAAGCCGAGTTTAAAAGATTTTACAATTTTTCTTCGCCAGTGGTCGACGATGCAAGGCGCTGGGATGACCGTTATTCAAACTTTGAACGTTCTTGCTGAGCAAACTCAAAATGTGGCTTTTGGAAAAGTTCTTTCCAAGATAGCCATGAATGTACAAGAGGGATTAACTCTCACAGAGGCTCTTCAAAAAAACAAAGGAGTTTTTGATAAGGTATTTATCAACCTTGTCAGTGCCGGAGAAAACTCAGGTACTCTCGATAAGATTTTAGAAAGACTTGCCACTTATTACGAAAAAATTGCAGCCATTCGAAGAAAAATGATTTCTGCAAGTATGTATCCCGCTATTTCACTTGTTGCTGTTTTTGGAATTGTTATTTTGCTTTTAGTTTTTGTTGTTCCAATGTTTCAAAAAATGTATGCAAATCAGGGCGGAAAACTTCCAGCTCCCACTCAAGCACTTATTGATATTTCAAATTATTTAAAAAGCCATATTCTTTATTTGTTAGTTATTATAGGAGGTGCTGTTGGGGGTGTTATTTATTCTTTCAAAGATGAAGAAACTCGAAAAAAGATTGACCCTCTTTTACTTTTGATTCCCATTATTGGGCCTCTTTTAAGAAAATCTTCTTTGGCTCAATTTTGCAGAACTTTGGGAACACTCACTCAAGCAGGTGTTCCTATCCTCGATGCGTTTGCTCTTGCTGCAAGAACCTCTGGAAATTTTGAAATAGAAGAAGCCGCTATGAGAGTACAAGCCTCCGTCAAAGAGGGAACAACTATCGCAGGGCCTCTTGGAAAAGAAAAAGCGATTCCCAAAATGATGGTAAGCATGATCGCTATTGGTGAGCAAACAGGTGAGCTTGAAAAAATGCTCATAAAAATTGCAGAATTTTATGAAGACGAAGTAGATGGGATGGTCTCGGGTTTAACGTCAATCTTGGAGCCCATCATGATTTTAATTATGGGATTAGTGGTTGTTTCTATTATTATCCCCATGTACTTGCCGGTGTTCAGTATGGGTAACAACGTAGGTGGCTAATGGATAAAGGGTTTCTCGATTATTTAAATAAAAATAAATTTTCGAAAATTCTTTTGCTACGTTCACTCGCCTATCTCGTTATAGTTGGGATTCTTATTTTTTTTGGAAGATCGATTATTCCCGAAGATGACGTAAGCGTTTCTCTTTCGCAAATATACGGTGTGGTTGCAGGGGTGATTCTTGTTCAGTTTTTGTTTTTGTTCGTCGATAAACAAGAAAAAAACTTATTTTTTTTAACAATCCTTGATGTGTGTGTGGCCACTTACATTATTAAAAGTACAGGAGCAAGCTCCTCTCCTTTTCAGGTTCTATTGCCACTTTTGAGTCTTGTTTCAAGTGTTCATTTTTCTAAACGCCCTTTTTGGATTGCTGCGATTTTTTTGATTTTACTTTGCATTCCTATTTCAATTGGCTTTCGGGCAACAGTTGCAGGAATCTCTATTGCTGTGATTATCACAGCGTTTGTGGGCCTTTACTTGCGAAGTAACTTAGAAAAAACGGGTGTAGCTTTAAGTCAAACTCAAGCTCAACAAAGGCGTCTCGAGAGTTTACAAAAAGCGATCATGGCTAATATCCCGAGTGGGCTTTTAAGCGTTGATTCACGTGGGCAAATTATTCAGGCTAACAAGATTGCCGCTCAGGTGATGGGCTTGGCAGAAAAAGATTTGGTGGGAAAAAATCTTGAAAGTTTTTTACCTGAACTAAATAAACTTCGAGCTCAACTCGAAACTCGAACATCTATCAGTGATATGTTTGAACCGATTGCGAATAGGCGTACGATTAGTTTTACAAATTCTCAAGGAAAAGAATTGAGGCTGGGATATTCTTTAGCGAGACTTTCTTCTCCTGATAATCATGAAATTTTGGGGACTTTGATTTTATTTCAAGATCTTACAGACGCCATCAACATGGAAGAAAACCTAAAACTTTCTGAAAAACTTGCGGCAGTAGGTAAACTTGCTGCGGGTATTGCTCATGAGATTCGAAATCCTTTAGCGGGCATCTCGGGAGCGGCTCAGTTACTTGAGGCAGATCATGCCTTGACCGAAGAAAATCAAAAGCTCTTAAGTATTATTCAAAGAGAATCTTCACGATTAGATAGTTTAATCAGTGAGTTTTTAGAATTTGTTCGTCCCACTCCGCCCAAACAAGAAGCTATTCAGTTAACAAAAATAGCTGAGCAAGTTGTAGAATCTTTGCTTGTGAATCCTAAGTGGAAATCGCTTGCTTGCAAGGTGCATTTGCAAGCAAAAGAATCGCAAGAAGCGGCTCTTGGAGATGAAAATCGAATTGCTCAAGTACTCTTAAATTTAGTTTTAAACGCGGGCCAAGCAGGAGCCAAAGATGTGTGGATAGAGGTGATGGAGGGAACGCTTGTTCGTGTTTTGGATAATGGCCCAGGTATACCTGATGAGATTCAGGCGCGAATTTTTGAGCCTTTTTTTACAACCAAAGATCGTGGCACGGGATTGGGGCTTGCAATTGCGTATAAAACTCTTGAAGGAGTGGGAGCTAGTATCAATTTAAAATCACCTGTACATGAAAAATTTGCTACAGGGGGAACGCTTTTTGAAATTCAATTTAAAAAAGCAGGAAGTCGCTCGAGGGAGGCTGCATGAGCAAGAAGGAATTTAAACCAACAATTTTAGTGGTCGATGATGAACTGAGTATTCGTGAGTTTTTGCAAATCATGTTGAAGCGAGAAAAAATGCTTGTCGAAACCGCAAGTGACGGTGAAGAGGCTTTAAAGCTTTTAGAGCAGAAGCATTTTGATTTGGTTATTTCTGATATCAAAATGCCTAAAGTGGATGGGCTTGAACTATTAAGCCGCGTGAAGGCAAAAGATCCGAACGCGCTGATGTTGATGATCACAGCTCATGGATCAACAGAGCTAGCCGTTGAGGCCATGAAAAAAGGAGCTTACGATTTTTTAACAAAACCTTTCAAAATTGATGACGTTAAATTGCGCATAGAGAAGGCCTTAGAAAACAGAGTACTCGTTCAAGAAAACGTGCGCATGCGAAAAGAATTGGGCGAGAAGTATAGTTTTGCAAACATCGTGGGCGCGTCTCCCTTGATGATGAAGGTTTTTGATTTGATTAAACGCACAGCTGCTACGAGTGCAAACGTTTTGATTACAGGTGAATCAGGCACGGGCAAAGAGCTAGTGGCAAAAGCCTTACATTTTAACTCACCCGTTAAAGAGGGGCCTTTTTTAACGCTTAACTGCGGAGCAATCCCCGAGGATTTGATTGAAAGCGAACTTTTTGGTCACAAAAAAGGAGCCTTTACGGGCGCTATTAGTGACAAGAAAGGTTATTTTGAAGCGGCTGATGGAGGAACGCTTTTCTTAGATGAAATTGGGGAATTACCGCTTAACCTTCAAGCGGCTTTATTGAGAGTTCTCTCGGATGGAACTTTTACTCCCGTGGGAGCGACAGAAGTTCGCAAATCAAATGTTCGTGTGATTGCAGCAACAAATAGAGATCTTGAAGAAGAGGTGCATAAAGAAAATTTTCGTGAGGATTTATTTTTTAGATTGAATGTCATTCATGTAAAAGTTCCTGCTCTGCGTGAGCGTCGTGAAGATATCCCTATGCTCGTGAATCATTTTGTCGAGGAGTTTTCGTCTCGTTTTGGACGACAAACCCAATCTCTTGCAAGTGAAACGATTGAGATGATGAAGGTTTACAGCTGGCCCGGAAACGTGCGAGAGCTTGAAAACGTTGTGGAGCGCATGATTGCTCTTGAAGCAGGGCCCCATCTGTTGCCCGATTCTCTGCCCTCTCACATTAGAGAACCTCTCAAGGCAAGACTTGATTCTCTTCAAACACATCTTGTGTGGAAAAAGACTGGGGTTAAAATTGATGATGTACTGGCTCTCGTGGAACGGGAGTTTGTACTAAAGGCCCTTGAGGATTCCAAGGGTGTGCGCAAGGATGCGGCGAAGTTACTTTCAATCACGATGCGCTCGTTGCGCTATCGCCTTGAAAAACTCGGCCTCACTTCGAGCGCCGAGGATGAAGTGGCTTGAAATTAAATTACAAAAAAAAATATCAAAATAAATTTTTTTTAATCTTCATTTTTCTTTTTTGTTTATCGCAGGGCTTGGGGATGTATTTTTATTCGGGTTTTGATCCTCGTGGCAGCGGGGTTGAGGCGTTTAAAAAAAGAACAGAACATTCTTACTATCAATTGAAGGGGAGTGTTTTGGGTTTTTATTCTTGGCCAGGTCTTACGGCTTTGGACTTTAGTTTGACATGGCTAAATGTTTTGTCGAGCACAGATACAGAAGCTGGTCTTGAGGGTGATTTTTCTTGGTATTTTCATAAGCTAAGGTTTCTTTCAAAAATAATTCCTCAGGCAGACACTCGTTTTCAATCAGCTATCTTGCCTTTTTTTGTTGTGATCGGAAAAGATGCAGCAGGAGCTCAGTTATTGTTTAACGAAAAACTTGCTCGTGGGGATGATGTAAAAGATTGGAGAGTTGCTTATTGGGCAGCTTTTCATGCCATGGAAAATCTTAGCGAAAAAAAACTTGCAGGAGAATTATTCTTAAGGGCTTCTCATAGCCCGGGGTCTCCTCATTATTTGCCTGCTTTAGGGTTTCGATTGATACAAGGTGAAGAAGCTCTCTCTAGTGGTGAGCTGAGAAGTGATGCTCTCAAAAAACTAAGCCCCGAGCTTCAAGAGAAGCTCAGGGCTTTAAGGCCAGAATGGTTTAAATAAGAACTCTTAGTAACCTACAGTAGTATTCTTTAGTTCTTTGTTTTTGTTTATAGACCAGACGTCGTTTAAGGTATTGCTGTCACTAGAAATTCTACCAACAGCGGAAGCAGTAAAATCGGTTGCAGCAGTAGCGGTCCCTTTAGTAACTATACCAGTTAATTTTGGGGTTAAATCTTCAAAGCCCGCGGTATTTCCAGCAGACATAGTTTTGCAAGCTATTGCAGCTGTTAAAGATGTTGAAACACCATCGGTAGATGTATTAGTAGATGCAAAACCTGTTGCATAATAACGCATAGGCCACCCATCTACTTTACCTTCAATATTTACACTATCAGGCTTTGAGCTAGGGCAACCGGAAGTCATAGGGACTCCGTCTGGAGCATAGCCAAGTGCCATAAAATTTGGAGTATAGGTATTATATTCAACCATGTAGGCTTTTTCTACACCATAAAGAGCAGAAAGCTCGGTTTTTGCGTTGGTTTGTTTTGCTTTTGCTTGGAATTTAAGCAAGTTTGGAACTGCAACTGCTGCAAGAATACCAATGATTCCCACGACAACCATCAATTCGATCAATGAAAAACCTTTGTTATTGTTTTTAATCATAAATGTTCTCCTCAGAATATTAGTCTAACGGGTTTTTATTCTTTAAAAAGTCAATTTTTGGTAAAGATAATTTAATTTTTTTGTTTAGTTATTTTCCAGAAACCGATCCGGAGAGCTCATCCTCGGCTGTCATTTTTTTGATGCTCTCAACCCCTAAAATGCCAGTTTTATCCATTTTTACGCGAAAGAGCTTAAGTGTACCCAGTTCGTTAGAAGCAAAATGATTAAGCGGACGAATCGCAACGGCTATATGAATAAAATAAACTCGATGTCCAAGGTGGCTTTCAATGCTTCCATCGGGTCTTAAAAGATGAAGCATTTTTGTAGGGTCGTCCATAGAGGTTGTAAAGCGATCTACCCTTATTCGAAGAACTTCTCGAATTCCCCAGTGATAATGTTCTTTAAGTTCTAAAGATTTTAAATTTAATTTATAAATCTTACGATACTCCACCACGTCTTCTTCAACTTCGGGTTCAAGATCTGAATCTCGAATGGAGTAACGAAGCTCTCTCACAACAGAGGGAAGATCTTCAACAGAGCTTGGTCTAATAAACTCTTCAACATTTCCTAAAAATCTTTGATGAGAGTTTTGCGAGTAGGTGAGATAAATTTTGTAATCTGGAAAATATTTTAGGCTACTTGAGAAAAAAAACTTTCGCGCAAGGTCTTTTAAAATATCCTTCACCACATAGGCAAAAACAGCAATACTGACAAAGGCAAATGTTCCAATTCCGATGTTTTGTGCCTGGCGACCCAGTAAATAGTTTTGGCCAAGAAGGGCTAAGGTTGCGGCAAAAGCTGCAGAAAGACCAATCACAGGAATAAAAAGACGACTTTCTCGCGACTTGAGATTGGCTCTGACAAAAAGTGTTTTTTGAAAGTATTTTTTGAGAAGACTTGCTCGTCTTAAGTAGTGCTCTTCTTCTGATTCAGCGTTTTTTATTCCATCAATTTGTAAAAAATATCCGAGAGCTTTTCTGTGCTCTGCTTCTTTTTTGGCGAGATTGGGAATGGTGTCTAATAAGTGGGCTCCATCGTTTGTGATTTCACAATAGTATTTGAGGTGACTTAATAAGCTCACGTAAAGATGCGAGATGTATTCATCAAGCAAAAGCAAATCGTGATCAAAAGAATCAAAAGGAAAATCTCGAGCACTTTTTCCTAAAAGATGTCTTTGCTTTAATAGTTTTCGATAATCCTCTATCAGATCTCGTGTATCGAGAAGGTGATCAAAGAGTTCGTTGTTTTTAAAGGCTCGTAGACTTTTGATTTGTTTTTTAAGGCTTTTGATTTCGTACTTTAAAAAGGCTTCAACTTCGAGAGCAAAAAACTTAAGACTTTCTTCGCTTAAGTGATGGGAAAGCAGCTCAAGCCGTTCTTTTACCCGGGCAAGTTTTGTGGGGCTTTGTGGATTTCCAGCATGAGTATGAAGGCGTAGGTTGCTTTGCATTTGGCTTTTGAAAGCCTCAATATCGAAATTTTCAGAAAGCCCCAAAGACTTGGGAAACATAAATTGGGTGTTCACTTCAAAGTCGCAAAGACTTTTGCTTTGGACTTCACCATCAAAGCCAAGTTGCAATTCAACTCGGTCGCTGTCGTGTCGAGTTGCGCTCACAAAAAAGAAGTTCACAAAAAATAGAATAGCAAAGAAATTGAATATCCATAAATTCTGTAAGTTTATGAAAGGTCAAGTTTATGATACCGTACATGTGTATGGCTAAGACCCTTTCAGCTTCCTATTCTTTAAGTCCTCTCGACTTAAGTCCCCGACAAGCCGAGCTTTTGGCTTACATCGAGGAGGTTGCTAGTGAAGATCATCGTATGCCCTCTTATAGAGAAATGGCTGTGGCTCTTAAGTTATCGGCGGTGGGAAGTGTGCAAGATTTAGTGCGGGCATTGCTTCAAAAAAAATATCTTACAAAACAAGGGCGACATCTTATTCTCTCTTCAAAGCGACAATCCTCTACCTTGCAGGTTCCCCTGGTCGGAGTAGTAGCTGCCGGTGCTCTCACCGAAGCGATTGATCAGCACTTGGGGATGATGGTTTTTTCAAGAAATCTCATAAATGCAAAAAAAAATTCCAAGTTTTTTGCCTTACGTGTTCAGGGGGAGAGCATGATTGAGGCCGGAATTTTTCATGGCGATTATGTTTTGGTGGATGCAAATTGCGAGGCTCGATCGGGAGAAACAGTTGTGGTGCGTTTTCGGGGAGAGGCAACCGTGAAGGAAATTTTCTTTAAATCAAAAGAAATTGTTCTTCATCCACGAAACAAAAGCTTAAAAGATATTGTTATCGAAGAAGAACAACGGTCGGATCTTGAAATTCTAGGTAAAGTTTTGCTTGTTCAAAGAGTTTTAGCTTGATTAGAGTTTTCCGCTTACCAGATCCGAGATCCAAAGCGTGTTCTTATTTTTTGCAAAAATTGTTTTGAGCGCAAGCATAATGGGAATCGCTAAAAACATGCCTGCAATTCCCCATACAATTCCCCAAAACAAAAGAGAAAGTAGGATAGCAATGGGATTAAAATCGATAGAGTCTTTGAGAAGTTTTGTTTCTAAAAAACTTCCTATCGAAAACTGTAAAAAACTACCTCCTATCAAAACCGTCCAAAAACTCACTCCAAAACCGTGCTCCAAAAATGCAAGCGGAAGCGGTATGAACACAGAAATAGCAGCTCCAATATTTGGTAAAAAGTTTAGTGCACCTGAGAGGATAGCAATCGGGAAAGCCAAATCTACACGGGTAAGAGTTAAAAGAAGCCAAACAAAAACGATTGTTATCAGGGATGATACAACTTTAATCACGATATAGCGGTTGATTTGCGATCGTATTTCAACCCAAAGTTTGGAGTGTGAGTTTTTTGAATCATCTCCTCCAAATACAAGAAAAATAAAAAAGACGAGAACCAATAAAAGCTCGCCTAGAATACTCACAAAAGAACCTGAAAAATTTTTAATCCAATCGACAAGGGGAAGGTTGTTTACGATTTGAGGAAGAGATGTTAGGTCAATGCCAAAACCCAACGAGCTTATTTTTGATTGTAAGTAGTAAAGGCTTTCGGTGAGCTTGGTTGTATATTCTTCGGCGCGCATAAAAAAATCGCGAAAAGAAACCACAAGAAAAAGGCCTAATAAAAAAGTCCCCACAAAGCTTCCCCCAATCACAAGAGAAAGTGCAACATTTCTTGGAAGCTTAAAGTGTCGATCAAGGTATTCAATGGAATTTGAGGCTAAAGCAAAGAGAAAAAGGGCCAACGTCAAAGGAACCAAAAGAGTTTTTGTGTAAACAAGGATGGCAGTGATGCAGATGAAGATGATAAGTCCCGCTGCCCAACGATAAAGACTTTGAGAAGTATCCATAGAACAATATCTTAGCAATGAAAGAGCTTTGAGCGAGTGGTTTTAAAACTTTATGGGGGATTAATTGCCCGGGGCTGCTCCTCGCGAGGATGAGGGGGAGGAGGGGTATTCCATCACGTGGAGCAGACCGAGCTCGGCGCAGTCGTGGCCCTCCTAACTCGGAGCGACACGTGCACCGCACTCTTATTCAGTGCATTAAGAATGCCAAGTCAAGGAGATAATCCCTGCCTTCTTTTGAGAGTTATTTAAGATTTTGGGACAAATAGGGAAGGCGCGCGTTAAGTATTTAAACAGTTTAGGTTTTTATTGTTTTGTGCTGAATCGATGTAAATACCCGACTTTTAACGCTTTGTGTCCTGCCAGCGTTTTAAATATCTTGAATCACTCTCTTGAGCCATTCACGTTTTGGAGGCCCTCACCTTGTCTGTTGGAGGGGTCCATGGGTCCTCGCGCTTTTGTATTTTTATGGGGCTCCTTTGCTTTACGCTTAGATTTTGCATAATAGCTTAAGCCTCCTTCGCCAGTTTCAACTTCTTTTTTTGAGGCTTCTTCTTTTGGGGAAGGTGTTTCTTGTTTCTTAGGATTTATTTCTTGGGGTTTCTCTTTTGCAAAAATAAAAGGGCTTCCAAAAAAACTAAACAAAAAAGCAAAAAAGATTTTTAATTTTTTATTTTTCATCGTTGGACTTAATACTAGGCGATTAAGGAACGATGAGTCTAGGCCGAGAAGTGAGCTAAAAAATATTATGTTATAAGCACAAGAATGAAGGCGAAAGTCGTATCTCACGGGCTTCCTTTTCCACAAGATGTTTTTTTAAAAAATGCAAAAGAACTTTCCAGTAAGGTTTTTTTATTGGAACCAAATCTAAAAGAAATCACATGGGCAAAAGCTGCTGACGAAGTGCTTCGAATGGCAAGTGCTTTTAAAGATATGAACTTGGCTCCTCGAAGTCATATTGCAATTTTATCCAAGAATTGTGCACATTGGATTTTAGCGGATTTGGCTATTTGGCTTGCAGGGCATGTTTCTGTTCCTCTTTATCCCAATCTGAGTACTGAGACTGCCAAAACTATTTTAGAACATAGTGACGTGAAAGTTATCTTTCTGGGCAAGCTCGACAAAGCAGCAACCATGATGGCTGCCATTCCCGAAAATGTTCAACGAATTTCTTTTCCTGCTGTAAACGATGAGAAAAGTGTAAAGTGGGAGGACCTTGTAAAAAATCATTTGCCTTTATCTGAAAGTGAAATTCAAAATTCTAAGCCAAGTTTAAAAGATGTTGCGACCATTGTTTATACTTCAGGCACAACGGGTAAACCTAAAGGGGTGATGCACTCTTTTGAAGCTATTTCTTTTGCTTGTCTTAATGGAGTTGGTTATTTGAATTTAGCTTCGCACGACAGAATGTTTTCTTATCTGCCCCTTGCTCACGTGGCAGAACGATTGCTTGTGGAAGGTTTTGCTCTTTATGCGGGAGCAAGTATTTATTTTTCAACCAGCCTTGATCAATTTTCTCAAAACTTAAAAGAGGCAAAGCCTACGGTGTTCTTAGCGGTCCCTCGAATTTGGTCAAAGCTTCAGCAGGGAATTCTTTCAAAATTTTCTCAAGAAAAACTTAACCTTTTTCTTTCAATCCCGATTGTTTCTTTTTGGATAAAAAAGAAAGTTCAAAAATCCTTAGGTCTTGATCATGTGACGTTGCCTGTAACGGGAGCGGCTCCGGTTTCAAAAGATTTGTTGGAATGGTTTGCAAAGCTTGGAATCGAAATACAAGAAGCTTACGGAATGACCGAAAACTTTGCATACTCACATGCGCAATTAGCAAAAAAAATTAAGTTGGGTTCAGTGGGGCAACCCATGTTAGGGGTTGAGGTTAAAATAAATGCTCAGGGTGAAGTCTTAGTAAAAAGTTTGGCCAACATGCTGGGTTATTACAAGGATCCTAAACAAACAGCTGATGCTTATGAAGAAGGATACTTAAAAACTGGTGATATGGGAGAAATTGATAACAAGGGTTATTTGTCTATTACAGGGCGGGTGAAGGATTTGTTCAAAACTGCAAAAGGAAAATACGTTGCCCCAAATCCTATAGAGCTAAAACTTTCTAACTCACCCTATGTTTCTCAAGTGTGTGTGGTGGGTCAGGGCCTTTCGCAACCTTTAGCTATTGCCATTCTTTCTCCCGGACTTTCCCTCAAGGATAAAGAGGCTGCCAAGATAGAACTAGAAAAGCTTCTCAAAGAAATAAATTCAACGCTCGACCCTCATGAGCGACTCAGCAAGCTTGTTTGTGTAGACGATGCGTGGAGCGTAGAAAACGAGTTTCTAACTCCGACGCTGAAAATTAAACGCAATCGAGTGGAGCAAAAATACGAAAATTCTTTTGCGAATTGGGAAGGCCAACGCGATCGTGTGATTATGTTGTGACTTCAGCGTGTTCGCTTAAGGCTTCAGCAAAAAAATTATTTTTGTGTAAGTATTTTGATCTTCGTTTAAAGATAAAAACTCCGGTTGCAACGCCCGCAGCAACAATTCCCACTTGAACAAAGCTACCGTCTTCACCCATGGTCGAAAAGAGTGCGACAATCAAAGCAAGCGAGAGGGGAATGATAGAAAGAATAATTAATCCAAAGTTCTCAAGTGGAATTCTAAAAGGTCGAGCTAGAGATGGTTCTTTTTTTCTCAGTGCTATGAGTGCGCAAAATTCGAGTGAAAGTCCAAGAGTATAAAAAAGGATATCCACAACCATAAGTTTTCCAAGAGATAAACTCGAAAAAACTGCTGCAAGTACAGACATGATCACAAGGGCTGTTACGGGTGAGCCTTTAGAGGATGTCTTAGCGATTTTCTTTGGAAGCCATCCATCTTTTGCCATCGCCATAGGCAGGCGAGAAATATATAGAAGTTGGCTGTTAAACAAAGCCCACGCAGAAAGTAGCGCGGCAATTCCTCCCAACACTCCTAGCCAGTTACCTGCAAGTTTTTCGGCGATTGTTGGCCATCCCGCTCCTTCACTCCAGTCAGAGGGCGTGGTCGTTGCTTTGAATCCCGCAAGCAAAGGAAGGAGATACGACAAAACAATAATTAGGAGAGATACAGAAAGAGCGCGAGGATAGTTTTTTTGAGGATTTTCTACCTCAGAGGCATAAGTGGAAACATTATCCCATCCGCAGTAATTCCATAGGACAACTGCAAGACCTGTAGCAATTGCTGCAGGCGTTGTGTGAGTGAGATGATCTCCAGAAAAAGCATTTTTGAGCAAAGACCAATCACCATAAAAAAGTCCGCAGATTGTAAGAAGTAAAAAGGGAAAGCTCACAAGCATTAAATTTGCCAATGCGTTTGTGCCCACGGCTTGCGTACCTCTTAAATTCATAAGAAGAGCACCAACGATGAAAAAAGCGCAGATGATCCATCGTAAAAAGGCAATTTGTGGGTTTGATGTTTCTAAGACAGGAAAAAAGAAACCGAGATAGGTGACAAAGAGAACTGGATAAAGGGCAAGGTCAACAGCCGAGTAACAAAGTGTCCACCAGCCTTCTTGAAAGCCCCAAAATTTACCAAGTCCACGTTTGACCCAAATGTAATAACCGCCTTCTTCAGGAATTGCCGTTGAAAGTTCCGCAACCATGAGAGCGACGGGGACAGCCCATAAAAGAGGAAGAGCGATCACAAGCAAAATAGCCCATGTGGCCCCTACTGCGCCCACGAGAGCTTCGAGTCCATAAGCACCTCCTGATACAGTGAAAAAGATCAGAGCGACTTGCTGCCAAAAACCTAATTTTTTTTTCATGTCGTTGAGCGTTTTTTAGTCTCTTCATTTTCTCTATGCAAGGTTTCTCTGTGCAAGGCGCAGAATTTCTTTTTTGTTTTTACTCGATAAATTTCTTCTCTGAGGATAGTCTTTCTCATGTTTACAAATGAAAATTCATGAACATCAAGCCAAAGAACTTTTTCGAGAAACGGGAATTCCCACAACAATTGGAAAGGTAGCTTTTTCAGTCGATGAGGCTCGTAAGGCTGCTCAAGAACTTTTTGACAAGGGCAACTCAGTCGTTGTGGTCAAAGCTCAAATTCATGCAGGAGGTCGAGGTAAAGCGGGTGGAGTTAAGCTGGCTCGTTCTGTGGACGAAGCAGCAAAACTTGCGGGAGAAATTTTGGGTAAAGTTCTTGTGACTCCTCAAACGGGACCTCAGGGTCAAGAAGTTCGCCGTCTTTGGATTGAGTCCGGAAGTAAAATTGAAAAAGAATTTTACCTCTCCATGCTTGTCGACCGTAAAACTCAAGCCTTGAGTGTTTTAGCAGCGGCAGAGGGCGGAATGGATATCGAAGAGCTTGCTCATTCACATCCCGAAAAGATTTTAAGCTTCTCACTGAGTCTTGTGAGCGGTCCCAAGGCCTTTCACGGAAGAAATTTATCGCATTTTTTAGGCTTGGGTGAAGCTCACGCAGGAGAGTGTGCGCTCTTTTTACAAAAAATATATGAATTCTTTTGGAAGACAGATGCTTCGATGGTGGAGATCAATCCACTTGCGCTTGTATCTGAAGGAGCCACAAAAAAACTTCTCGCTCTCGATGCAAAAGTTACTTTTGATGATAATGGAGTTTTTCGTCATCCAAAACTTAAAGAACTTTTTGACCCTACAGAAGTTGATGCAAAAGAATTAGAAGCAGCAAAGTATGATCTCAACTTCATTGCTCTTGATGGAAGCATCGGGTGTATGGTGAACGGAGCAGGGCTTGCGATGGCGACGATGGACATCGTAAAAACATATGGAGGTGAGCCTGCAAACTTTTTGGATGTTGGTGGGGGAGCCACAGCTGAAAAAGTTCGAGAAGCCTTCAAAATTATTTTGAAAGATCCAAAAGTAAAAGCAATTTTTGTGAATATCTTCGGAGGCATCATGAAATGTGACGTCATTGCGGAGGGAATCATTTCTGCAAGTAAAGAAATTCAGCTACATGTTCCTCTTGTTGTGAGACTTGAGGGAACTAACGTTGAGCTGGGTCGTAAAATGCTTGAAACAAGTGGACTCAAAATTCACACAGCTGTGACCATGGCCGAAGGCGCTGAAAAAGTTGTGAAAGCGATGAAGGGAAATTAAAGATGTCTGTGCTTGTAGGAAAAGAATCAATTGTTATCACTCAAGGAATCACAGGAAAAGCAGGTCTTTTTCATTCTCAGCAATGTCGTGATTACGGAACAAAGCTTGTAGGCGGAGTCACTCCCGGAAAAGGTGGTCAGAAAGTTGATAATTTTCATGTGTGGGATTCTTGTGCCGAGGCAGTCGCAGCAGTAGGCGCAAATGTGAGTATGGTATTTGTCCCCCCAGCGGCAGCAGCGGATTCTATTTTAGAAGCTTTTGAATCTGGCATACCTTTGGTGGTTGCGATTACAGAAGGAATTCCTGTTTTGGATATGATGCGAGTTAAGAAATACTTGGATCTTAAGAATTATGAATTAAGTCGCGAAGGCAAATCTCAGCTTCGTTTGATCGGGCCAAATTGTCCTGGAATTATCACTCCGGGTGCTGCAAAAATTGGAATTATGCCTGGCTACATTCATCGTCCTGGAAAGGTGGGCATTGTGTCTCGTTCAGGAACTTTGACTTACGAGGCGGTCCATCAGGTGACTCAAATGGGTATGGGGCAAAGTACTTGTATTGGAATTGGCGGAGATCCCATTCAAGGAATGAATTTCATTGATGCCTTGGAATTGTTTAATAATGATCCGGGTACCGAGTCTGTCATTATGATTGGTGAAATCGGTGGAAGCGCGGAAGAAGAAGCAGCTGCCTGGATTAAGAAAAATATGAAAAAGCCCGTAGCAGGATTTATTGCGGGTGTGACAGCTCCTCCTGGTCGACGCATGGGTCATGCGGGAGCAATTATCTCTGGCGGGGGCGGCACAGCCAGCTCTAAGATCGAGGCACTTATTGCAGCAGGAGCGACAGTTGCAAAAACTCCAGCAGATATGGGCACAGCATTGAAACAAGCTTTGCGTTGAGAACTTTAGCTTAGGAGTGAAATAAGTTTAGGACTGAAAATTGAGAAGCTCAAAATTCTTTAAAATATTTTTTGTCGCTTCCCTTCTGAAAACAACTCTTTCCTTCGCCCAAGGTTCTTCTCAAATTTTTAAAGATAATCTTTTAGATTATGTTCAAAACAAAACGGATACGGATGTTTTGCTTGTTCAAAAAGACGGCAAAATTATTTTTGAGTATTTCTCAAAGGACTGGGATGCGCATAAGCCTCACGAGTTGTGGTCTGTAACAAAATCACTTACAAATATGCTTGTTGGAATAGCTGTTCTTGAAAAAAAATTAAGTCTTGAGGAAAGTCTTTGCGATAAACTCACTGAATACAAAGGGAGTCCTTATTGCCAAATTAAAGTCATCGATATCTTAAATCACAGCTCGGGAATTAAATGGAATGAAGTTTACGAGAAGTCGATTGTTGAATCTTCTCCAATCTCCATGCTTTACGGCAAGGGTGCGCTTTCAACAGCGGATTTTGTTTTGTCTATTCCGCATGTTTTAGAAGCAAAGCCTGGTACAAGATGGATGTATTCTTCAGGAGACAGCAACCTTCTGACAAAAATTTTACAAAAATCTTATTCAAAAAGTGAATATGATGAGTTGCCTTGGAAAAAGTTTGCAGAACCTTTGGGGATAGAATCTCTCACGTTTGAGCAAGATAAAAGTGGTTCTTTTGTGGGAGCCAGTTTTGGATATCTCAATGCAGAAGATGCGCTTAGGTGGGGAAGTTTCTTATTAAAAGGCGATGGTGCTTGGAAAGGGCATGGAATTTTGCCCAAAAATTGGATTCAATTTTCGACACAGGTTCCGGAGTCGTTTCTTGAAAATCGAGTTGTGAAAGCTCCTCAGGAATTACCCGGTAGGCATTTTTGGCCTAATCGAAAAATAGCCTCTCTTGGAGCGCGAAAGCCATGGAAGGATTTACCTGAGGATTTTTTTGCAGCTTTGGGACACTGGGGCCAAATGGTTGGAGTGTTGCCTTCTGAAAATTTAGTCGTTGTGCGTTTTGGAAGTGATAAAGACGACGTTCGAAAATACCAAGTTAATCAATTAATGCATTTGATAAGAGAATTTGAACAAAATAAAAAACTTTCTGAAAGTCATGATGTTGCTGGAAATCCTGAACTTGTTTCGACCTATCAATCGGGTCTGCGGTATAATTCTTGGTGGCCCAAAATTTTTAAAGAAGTTGAGCTTTTTTCAAACTACCGAGCTAAAGATTATTGTTCGTGTTTGTATGTGTTTGGCCAAAGTGAAGAGTATTGCGAAAATTTTGTAAAAAACAAATCGGTCCCTTCTTTTTTAGCTCCTGTACGTATCCATAAGGATTTAAAAGAAATTTCAGTTAACAAGGCTAAAGCTCGCTTTGTTTCAAAGCGTTTTGGGTGCGTTTTAAACTAGTTTTTTGGATTTTGCTAAGTTCCTAGTGCTCAGTTTTAACTTGAATCGCTAGGTCACAGACTCCATAATAAATTCCCATGCAAAACAATATCTTTGGAACGACTGTTCGCGATCCTCAAGCTTTGGTCACAGAGCGCGCTCGTTTTATGAGCCGAGTTTATTCTTGGATGTCTCTGGGGCTTTTAACAACGGGCCTCATTGCGTACTTTATTGGGACTCGAGAAAATCTTGCTATGTCGATTGCTCAAAATAGAGGTCTCTTCTGGGTTCTCATTTTGGCTCAACTTGGTTCTGTGATTTTTTTAACAGCTGCGATGAATAAAATTTCTTCTTTCACAGCAACGATGCTCTATGGTCTTTATGCCGCTCTTACTGGGGTTACTTTTTCAACTTTGTTTTTGATTTATACTCACGAAAGTATTTTTCAGGTTTTTGGAGTGACAAGCTTTGCTTTTGCAGGGCTAAGTGCTTTTGGTTATTTCACTAAAAAAGATCTAGGTCCTGTGGGGTCTTTTTGTATCATGGGTCTTTGGGGTTTGTTGGGATTGTCTTTGATTTCGATTTTCTTTCCTTCTGTAATGGGAGGTCAGATGAGTGTTGTGACTTCTATTATCGGTCTTATTATTTTTTCAGGTCTGACAGCTTATGACACTCAAAAAATTAAAGAAGCTTATGTTGATAGTTCGAGAGGGGTTCAAGCTGTAGAAAAAGCAGCTATTTTTGGAGCTTTGGTTCTTTATCTCGACTTCGTGAATCTTTTTCTTTATTTACTTCGTTTTATGGGCGACAGTCGTAGAAAATAATATTTTTGTAGGTCTTTTTTAATTTATGCGTTTATTTTTATTTATATTTCTTTTTTCTTTTCAACTTTTTGCTTCTGATTGTCGTGATTTTTTAAGGGTACCCCCTCCGAAAAGCATGAGAGAAGAGCAAAGAGAAGTTGCTGATCGAAAAGTTATTGGCTTTATGATCGAAGAAAAAAGACTTCCTGCGGGAAAAGAGTGGGATGAGGTATTTGGCTTTATTCAGGCTAAGTATTTTGGAACAGGGTCTTATCGAGAGGGGTTTAGTGGAAGTCGAGCAAGAATTTATAGTTCCCCCTATGATGCTTTTGAGGGGTTGTTAGCAAGGTTTGAAAATTCGGATTTAGCTAAAAAATATTTAAGTGAAGAAGAAAGAGTAGAGCTTATAGAAAACCTCAAAGAAAAGGTTGCCTATAATCGATTGCAATACAGTCCTATATATTTTGAGAGTGACTTGGAATTTCTTCAAAACAAAGCCCACGATTTAGTGATTCGTTTTATTGTCATTCATAAAAGATTACCTCGAGGCCCTGAGTGGGCGGAAGTTTTGGGGAACCCCTCAAAATATTTTGGAAATGGTCGTTATGAGAAGTCAGCTTCGAGTGGCGAAGCTCGTTTGCACGATTCTCCTCGCCATGCTTATGGTCGCTTGCTTCAAAGGCTTTTATCTTTTGATCGCCCGGAGCTTTTGACATTTGAAGAACACATAAAAGTTTTGGCTGAGATTGAAGAAAAAATAAAACGTCGTCTTTAAGTTTTTTTAGTTATCGAATGTTAGATTTTTAGGAACAAAACTCTCTTTATTTTCAAATTTGCTAAGCGTCACTGGCTTGTTGAGCTTTTGATTTTCTTTATATTGGCCGAATGAATTTTTTAAGAAACAAAAATTTATCTTTTCCTATTGTTATAGGGCTAGCCGGAGGTTTTGGTTTTACTCATTCTCTTTCTGCAATGAGTTCCAAAATACCTAATAATTATTGGAGTTGTACTTTTAGAGGTTTGGAGAACTATCAGTTGGAGGACAATCAGGGAATTCTACATTTAGAGTCTCGAGAGGCTTTGTATGGTTCAGACTGGTATCTTCAAAAAGATCAAGCCTACAAGCTAGCCAAGCAGGAATGCGAGCTGTACAGCGTTGGCCCATGCTCTCTGGCAGGGTGTTCTCAAAAAGGCGAATTGCGTTAATGGCAGTGTTTCAAATTTTGTAAATTTCTATGAGTCACCCGGCGTTAAGCCTTGCAGGCTTGCTTCGCCCTCCTATACTGTCAGGATGAAAAGAATTTTTTTAAAAAAGTTCTCGTCACTTGTAGTTCTATTTTTAGGAGTTTCTCTGGGCGCTCTTAATGCAAATGCAACGGCTGCGAATGCTCCCTCTGGATATTGGAGCTGTATTTTTTGGGGAAGTCAAAACTTGTCAGTCCCCGGTCCAAATGGTTCGTCTCAATACATCGTTCGTCCTGTCGGATACACAAGTCAGTGGTTTCCACAAAAAGACGATGCTTATGAGGATGCAAAAGATGATTGTCAAAGGTTTAGTGCAGGTCCTTGTACTTTTTCGGGCTGTCGTCAGAAATCGAGGTAATTTATGAAAAAAATGAGTTTAGGTTTTCTTTTTTTAATCGCTTCTATGGGCCTTGCTTCGGCTAACGGATCAAGTGTGCCCAGAGGATATTGGAGCTGTACATTCTGGGGTCAAGAGAATGTTACGATTCCCGGTCCTGGGGGAATTCCACAGTATCAAACTCGTCCTCGATCTTTTGGAAGTGATTGGTATCCGAATAAGCAAGATGCTTACGCAGATGCAAAAGACTATTGCCAGCGCTTTAGCACGGGTGTTTGCCAATTTTCAGGTTGTAAGCAAAAAAGCAGATAAATTTTAGTAGCTTATTCAAAAGATTTTGACTCGTTTGGGGATCGGGCTATTCCTTTTGTTAGTATGGAAAAAACGTTTTCAATTATTAAACCTAATGCTGTTCAAAAAAATGCTATCGGAGCGATCGTTGAGCGCTTTGAAAAAAATAACATTCGTATTGCTGCCATGAAGTTAACAAAACTTTCAAAAGAAAAGGCAGAAGGTTTTTATGCCGAACACAAAGAAAGACCTTTCTTCGGCTCACTTGTAAACTTTATGACAAGTGGACCAGTTGTGTTGATGGTTTTGGAAGGTGAAAACGTCGTTGTTCGTAACCGCGAAATCATGGGAGCAACAAATCCAGCAAATGCATTGCCCGGAACCATTCGTAAAGACTTTGCTGATAGCATCGAGGCAAATGCGGTTCACGGAAGTGATTCACCAGCTTCGGCTCAAAGAGAGATTGCGTATTTTTTTGAAGCGCATGAAGTTCAAAATCGTTTTTAATAAAAGGCGAATTTTATAAAACTTAAATTTTTGGAAGGGTAGATTTACATGTCACAAAAAGAAGTGAGAGTCGCAGTTACAGGAGCAGCTGGTCAAATCGGTTATGCTCTTCTTTTTCGAATTGCATCAGGTGAAGTTTTTGGAGCAGATACTAAAGTTCATTTAAATTTACTTGAACTTGAAAGAGCTCTTCCTGCCTTAGAAGGGGTGAAGATGGAGCTTCAAGACTGTGCCTTTCCGTGCCTCGCCTCTGTTACAACAACCTCACAACTGAACGTGGCGTTTAAAGATATCGACTGGGCTCTTCTTGTGGGTAGCGTTCCTCGCAAAGACGGAATGGAGCGAAGTGATTTGTTAAAAATCAACGGAAGTATTTTTATTGAGCAAGGTAAGGCTCTCGCTCAAGTTGCAAAACCAAGCGTGAAAGTGCTTGTTGTTGGAAATCCTTGCAATACAAATGCTTGGATTTGTAAAAAAGCCGCAGCTGGAAAAATTTCTGAAAAAAACTTTTTTGCTATGACCATGCTTGATCAAAATCGCGCTTATTCTCAATTGGCTATGAAAGCGGGAGTTCCTGTAGAAGCAATTTCAAATCTTGCTATTTGGGGGAATCACTCTCCGACGATGTATTCAGATTTTACAAACGCTAAAATCAATGGAAAGAAAGTTACAGATGTCATCACTGACGCTGAATGGCTCAAGACAACTTTTCTCGAAACAGTTGGAAAGCGTGGAGCTGCTGTGATCAAGGCACGTGGGGCCTCTTCTGCTGCTTCTGCTGCAAATGCGGTTTTGGATACTGTTAAAGCTTTAACTTTTCCTACCAAGGGTGATACTTGTTTTTCTGTGGCTGTTTCATCTAATGGTGAATACGGAATTGATAAGGGGTTAATGTTTAGTTACCCCATTCGTTATGACGGGGTTCAATGGAAAGTCATTGAAGGTGTTGAGCTCAATTCCTTTAGTAAAGAAAAAATTCAAGTGACTGAAAAAGAACTTAAAGACGAACGAGAAGCCGTTAAGGATTTAGTTTAAAAAATTAAATCTCGGTCTTAAAAGGAAAAAGAAATCTTCGAAGTTTTATTTTGCTTTTGTCATTGACGATTGTATCGTCGATTTCTTTGAGGCGATCTTGGTTAAGTTCGTCCCACTGGATCGATTCGCTTGTGTGTTTTTTATATGCTTCAAATGTTGAGTAGCTTAATTCCTTAGGAATCTGAATAGAAAGCGCAACATTTGTGTCTTTGTAGTGAGATCGAGCATCTAAATTATAGGATCCTACAATGAGAACATCACTCTTTTGAGGGCGATAAAAGTAAGCTGTTTTTTTGTGAAGCGAGCCTTGGTCAAGATCTGGTCGTTTAGAGAGCTCTTTGATTAAAATTTTTTCATTTATGAAAAATCTATAAAATGGATAGCTCATTACATTTACAATGCTGAGGTCTGTTGTGGTCAAAGAGTTGGTGTGAATTGTAAGCTTTGCTTTTCTTTGAGCGGCTCCTATCAAAGAGTTGTAGAGAAGCTTCATCTTAAGATCCTTTTCAGGATTATTTGTGAAGATTTTAGGATCTAAATAAAAATAAGCGTTCACAAAAGAAGCCTCATCTCCTTCTTCTAAACTGTTAAAAAGTTTTGTGTAATGGTCTGTGATACCTGAATTTATCAGAGAGGTGGGAGTCATAACGTTTTCGATGTATTGGGCATCTAAACCATTCTCTGTTTCTAAAGAATAAAAGCTTTGATTTGTTTTAAGTAGATGTCTCGCAAGTTCTGCTTTTCGATGAAGTTCTTCGGATTTTGTAACGTTTGAAGTGTCACGTTCAGCAGCTGTAAAATTTGTTTGAAGGTTCACGTTGAGTGAGTGGTTCCACAAGCGTTCAAAGCTTTGAGTTAAGGGACTCTCGTTATAATTCACACTATTTTTGAGGCAGGAAGATACGTCCGTATCTTGAAAGGGATAGTGCCGAGCTTGAATTCCAAGTTCGGAATTTCCGTCAATCAGGACATCCCCTCGAGAAGAGTGATATTCGTCACTGAGGTTTCTTCCGCCCGTCATGAAACAATTTCCGTCAATCAGTAAAAGTTTGTGATGAGTCCGATAGAGAAAGTTTCGAAGGCCTTTATAGATTTTAGGCCCAGCGGGTCCGATTCTTTGAGCGATTGAAAGAATAAAACTTATTTTTTCTTCAGGGTTAAGTTTGGAGAAATCAGTATCCTTAAAGCTTTCTTTTAGATCTTCAGGTAGTGAGGATTTGAGTAGGTTGAGGTCTTGAGCCATAAGACCAGACAAAAAACTTTCGGAGTTTATTTTAAAATTTTTTAAATCTTCAACCCATTTTGAATCAGGTCCTCCATATCTTTTAATTTGAATCCCGTAGCTTTCTAAAAACCGAAAAAAAGGAAGTTGTTTTTCACTCATAAAATAGTCAACAAGGACTCTCACTCGAAGAGGGGTTCCTTGTTTGTGAGCAAGGGATAATTTTTGAATCACATTTTGAAAAAAAAGCGACGTTGAGTAATCATTGTCGATTATAAAATAAATCATATCTATGGTTTGAGTAGCCGTAGATATCAGATTGTATTTTTCGCTAAAACTGGCAGCATTGTTATCGAAGATTTTAGTTTTTGCTAATTTGATAGAGGGGTTGAGTTGAGAAGAGATTTCTTGCGCAAAACACGTATAGGCACTTAAAAGAAAAACAAAAACAAAGGCAGTGAAATGTTTATAGTTTCTCACGCCTATCATTTAGGACGTTCGGTTTTGTCAAAGCAAGTGAAATTCCATGTACAGTCTGGGCTTTCAGAGCCCTCGAATGCTTTTAAGGACTATTGAGCCGAAGCAATATCAAGCATTTTTTGAATTTCTTGGTTGTTGTACCCTTGAAGGGCTTGAATGATGTTTTTTCGATTGGGGGAGTCTTGAGTAGGAGTGAGTAAGGGCTGAAAGTTAGCCGACAGTTCTTTGAGGTTTCGAATCGTTTGAGGAACAACCTTATCAGGTATGTTTTTGATCTCTCCTGAAATGAGAAGACCATAAAAAATAGAAACAAAAAAATACATCAACATACGTACCATGATTCTATTTTAAACGGTTCAAGAATTCATAAGGATGAATTTTTAATAAGTAAACTTTGAATTTTTTATGAATCAATTATTAAGATTTCATCAATTCCATAAGGTTTATTTATTTTACCAAATTAAAACCGATTAAAAGTAAAGGGGAGGTTTAAATGTCTGAAATCTTTGGGGGCCCTTATATTTTTTTAGGTTTTATCTTATTGTTATTGGCTGTAAGTATCCGAATTTATAACGGGTTAGTTTCAGGTAAAAATCGTTTTAAGAATGCCTTCTCTCAAATAGATGTTCAGCTTAAACGTCGTTATGATCTGATTCCTAATCTAATTGAAGTTGCTAAAACATATTTAAAGTACGAGAAAGAAACTCTGGAAGCCATCATAGCCGCTAGAAATTCAGCTTTGACCGCTTCAAAGACGGCTGCTGCCTCCCCTGGAGATGGTCAAGCCATGAAGGGGTTGGCAAGTGCTGAGGCTCAATTGAGTGGTTTAATGGGTAAATTTATGGCTGTGGTAGAGGCTTACCCGGACTTAAAGGGAAACCAAAACATGTCGCAGTTGAGTGAAGAGCTTTCTTCAACTGAAAATAAAGTTTCATTTGCAAGGCAGGCTTATAACGATGCAGTTATGGAATACAATATTGTGAGAGAACAGTTTCCAGCGGTTATTTTATCTGGAATTTTGGGTTTTGGTCCCGCAACTCTTCTAGAACTTGAATCCGCTGAGGAAAGAAAAGCTATTCGAGTTAAATTTTAGGTGATCAATGAACTTCTTTGAGAGCCAGGCTCGAAGTCGATCGAAAACAACAAATCTCGTTGTTCTTTTTTTGTTTGGATTATTAGGCCTTCTGATAACAATCAATCTTTTATCCCTTCTGTTACTTCTTTTTAAAAATGACGGAAAGCTTTTTTTCTTGTTGATTTTATCAACCGCTGAGGTTGAGTCATACCTAAGGAAAAACGTTCATGAGGTTTACGATATTTTCTTTTTCGCTACAACGATAACCATATGTATTGTTGTTTGTGGAACTTACAAACGTATAACTCAGCTTTCTTCAGGAGGTAAAGGTGTAGCGGAATTACTTGGTGCAACACTTGTGAATCGCAATACAACAAATGAACTGGAAAAACGTCTCATCAATGTGACTGACGAAATGGCTATTGCCTCTGGTATAACACCGCCAGAAGTTTATTTACTTGAAGAAGAATCGATAAATGCAATGGCGGCTGGATACGAGCCCTCCAGCGCGGTGATCATTGTGAATAAGGGAACTCTTGAGTCTTTAAATAGAGATGAGCTTCAGGCAGTTATTGCTCATGAGTTTAGCCATATTTTTAATGGCGATATGCGCCTTAATATAAGGTTAATTGGGGTCATCGCTGGAATCACATGTTTGGTGACTTTTGGTCGGGAATTAACTAGGCCACAATCTAGACGTTCTCGCAACAAAATCAAAATAGGCGAAGCTTTGTTTGGTTACATTTTAATTTTTGCAGGCAGCATTGGAGTGTTTTTTGCCTCTTTGATACAAGCAGCAGTTTCTAGGCAGCGAGAATTTCTCGCTGATGCTACTGCTGTTCAGTACACGCGCAATCCACAAGGACTAATAAATTCTTTTCTTAAAATTTTAAATAATCCCTATAAAACTTTTATTCAGGCTGCTGGAGCCATAGAGGTGAGACACATGTTTTTTGCTTCACCTTTTAATTTTTCTTTTTTCGAATCTCATCCTTCTATAAAAGAGAGAATTCTTGCCATCGATAAAAAAGCTTTTCAAAGAGATCAAACATTAACAGTTAAAAATAATATTAAATCTTCTCTGTCTAATGTAAATCTTATGGATAAGCCTGTTATGGGATTTTCTCAACCTCTTCTTAATGTAGGACAAATAACAAAATCAAATATAGAAGTTGCTAAAAATATACAATCTGAGTTTTCGGAATCACTAAAAGATGCAGTTCAAAATCCTCATGATGCAGCTGCCCTACTTTTTGCAATTCTTATGGGGAGAGAAAAAAATGAAAAGCTTCCTTTTTATTTGAGAGAAAAAACTGCTGAATTTTCTAAGCGGCTTAGAGGTTTAATGGACCGATTAAAGTTCCCTCTCGTAGGAATTTGTGTTTCTGAATTACGAAATGTTGATGAAAAAACAAAAAGAAAATTAATTGAAGATTTAGAGGCCTTTATTGCAGTGGACGGAGTCTACACTCTTTTTGAAGTTTCTGTTTTAATAATTGCTGAAAGAGGTCTTTTGGGAGAGCAAGTTTCTCTCTTGAGAGGAGAAAGAAAGGCCGTTCCTAAAAAAATTGATGAGCTCGTGGCTCCGCTATCTAGTGTTCTTTGGGGCATAGTCACTACAGATGATTCAGAAAATTTGACGGATGAAAAGAAAAATCTATTGTTTAGTGCGGCAGTAGAAAAGCTTTTTGGTAGAAAAGTTTCACATCAAAACACCCGTAAAGATTTTAAAGAAACTCTTGAAGCTTTACGGAAACTTGATGGATTAGATTTTCATTCTAGAAAAAAAGTTCTTGAAGCCTGCTGGGAATGTGCTTTCCATAACAAACACATCAATCTCAAAGAAAGAGAGATGTTAAGGGCTATACATTGTGTTTTAGATTGTCCCATGCCCCCTAGTAATGAACTGTAAATAACTGGTGGAGAGTGATGGATTCGAACCATCGAAGGCATAAGCCAGCAGATTTACAGT
>CAYOWH010000023.1:0-31276 GCA_964407615.1 uncultured Bacteriovoracaceae bacterium
TTTGCTGACCAATCTTTTGAAGCGCTTTCACTGGGGCAATATCACTCATTTCGTCGTTAAAGCTTTCAAGATAGGTATAAGCATTTAAACCATCTTCAAAGTGGCGAATTAACAAGCGACTTTCTTGCAAAGAAATCAACTTTTGAGAAAGGGCCTTTTCGATACTTTCGCGAATAGAGCGAATAAGCTGAGGTCGCTCGTACTCCACATAAGCCAAGACTTCGCTCACTGTATCGCCCGACACTACGTGATCGATCACGTAGCCAGAACTTGTCATCGACACATGTACCGCATCCGTGTCTCCAAAGAGATTGTGCAAGTCTCCAAGAATTTCTTGATACGCGCCCAACAAAAACATTCCAATGTAATAAGGCTGTTGTGTATCAAAGTTATGCAAGGGTAAGTAATCCTTCACATCTTTGACATCAATAAACTTTTCAATCTTTCCATCACTATCACAGGTCAAGTCGAGAATAATTCCCTGTCGAGTTGGTTTTTCATCGAGACGATGAATAGGCATTATAGGAAACAACTGACTCACAGCCCACGTATCGGGAGCTGATTGAAAAACAGAGAAGTTACAAAAGTAGCTGTCGATGAGAAATTTTCGAAGCTCTTCAGCTTCTTCAATTTTACGATCTTGAGTTTCAGACACCGCCAATGCTCGAGTACAAAACACACGAAACATCGATTCCATCACTGCACGCTGACGGAGAGTGAGATAACCTAAGTTAAATAAACTCAAAGCATCGTCGCGAACTTTATAAGCATCTTGTAAATGCTCATTTAAATTTTTAGGAGAAATCGTTTCGCACAAATGCTTCATTTGTGAAAGAGTTTCGTGTTCATTATCTTCTGCCTGAAGAGTAGGAAGCGCCTCTTTTCGTACTTCATTCACTCCCAGAACGTTAAAAACAAGTGCGCTGTGATGGGCAACAAGTGCGCGGCCTGCCTCCGTGATTATTGTTGGGCAAGCTATGCCTCGAGCTTCACAGGTGTGCTTGATCTGCCATACAACATCACTTGCATATTCTTTGATGGAATAGTTGACCGAGTTTTCCCAATTTGTTTGAGAGCCGTCATAGTCAACACCAAGCCCCCCACCCACATCGATCATATTCAGCCCTGCTCCCATAGCAGCCAGCTCAACATAAATCCAACATGCTTCATTGAGCGAATCTTTGATACAACGAAGAGAAGAAACCTGTGATCCAATGTGGAAATGTAAAAGTTCTAGTGATCCCAAGAAATCGTGCTTCTTGAGAAGCTCAACTCCCAAAACCATCTCTTCTGAATTTAATCCAAACTTAGATTTGACCCCTGAACTCTCCGCCCACTTTCCCGCACCTTTTGATTCGAGTTTTGAACGAAAACCAATTCTGGGACGAATGTTCAATTCTTTTGCGCAATCAATAATCAACTCAAGCTCGGAGTAACGATCTACTACGATGATCGCGTTACGACCCAATTTCTGAGCAAGTAAAGCTGTTTCGATGTAATCGCGATCTTTAAATCCATTACAGATAATTAAACCATCCGAAGAATTATAAAGAGCTAACGCGACAAGAAGTTCGGGTTTAGATCCAGCCTCAAGACCAAGAGAAAATTCCTTTCCCTGCTTGACGATGTCCTCAACCAAAAACCGCTGTTGATTTACTTTGATGGGATAAACTCCCCGATACTTTCCACTATAGTTATAAGTTTCAATTGCTTTTTGAAAAGCTTCTGAAACAATTCGAATACGAGAGCCCACAATATCGCTAAAGCGAATCAAGATAGGGGAACGCAAACCTCGCTCCTGCAAATCATCCATCAATTCTTTGAGATCAACGGTTGGTCCCCCATGTGTTTCTGACCCCTTGGGGCTGACCTCAACATTTCCCTTTGAATTGATTCGAAAATAACCCGAACCCCAATTGTTAATGTTGTATAAGTCAGAACTATTTTGAACGGTCCAACGCTCCATTTGTGAAGCCATTAAACTATCAATAGAAGCGAATATCAACGGCAATATTTAACTCAAAGATGCACAAGGTCTTTATTCATAAAAAATTTTAGATCAGAATTAACCACTCAATCATGAACCAAAACTCTCGTTCCTATTTCCTGCTCTTTTTATGCTCAACTTTGCCCTTTTGGGGAAATCTCTATTCCTTTTTGCCTCAAAAGCCTCTTCCTTTTTTTGAAATTGTTTTAATTGCTACAAAAGCTTTTACCCTCCTTGCACCCCTTTTTCTCTGGAAACCTCTTCAACTTCCCCTAGGATGGAAGTATTTTGCAAAACACCTCGACCTACAAAATCAAAAAATTCGAAAGTATTTTGTAGGGATGATTGTTGGAGTCATAATGGGATCGACTATTATTGCCTCTTTTGAATTTCTTCCTCCAGAAATTCAGAAAGAAACCTTTGCGCGAATATCACAAAAGATTCAGACGCTTCACATCCAAAAACATTTTTGGATCTATGCCGTAATTCTTTCTTTTGCCCATTCTCTTGTAGAAGAATTTTACTGGAGATTTTTTTTGTTCACGGCCTTTAAAAAACACTTACCTCGCTATCGACACTTTTCAGTGGCTTTTGCGTTTTCGCTTCATCATTTTGTAGTGACGATTTTTTACTTTGATTTCAAATTAGGACTTATTTTAGGCCTAGGAGTTTTTGCCGCTGGCTATATATGGACTCAACTTTATGAAAAAGAAAATTCTCTTGGGGCTGTTTGGATTAGCCACATCATCGCAGATATAGCTCTTATGAGCTTTGGATTTAGAGCTCTTTCAATGAATTAGACCCAACAGCGTCAACAATACGTCAAAAGTGTAAGATTTCTTACGCTTCTTTAGACAATTTAAGTCACTTTATCGCCACTCTGCTCTCAAAATTAAAAAATCACAGCCAAGGGGAGGCTTCCAAAATGAATCATAAATTACTATTTTCCACTTTCGCATTTGCTTTATCCGCATCTTCCTTAAACACAAAAAGATTGTGCTCTGGATTTGCACCTCACAATGATCGCTACATTCCCATAAATCGAAACAGTGATGAAGCAACGGGTATTAGTGAAAGTGATTTCAATCTCGTTCTTGATAAAGTTGAAAACCTTTATGCTTCTCTTGTTCAAGAAAAAGGTGGGGTTTTTGAAATCAATCGCATGTGGACAAATGGAACCGTTAACGCAAGCGCTGAGCAAATTGGAGAAAAATGGGTCATCAATATGTACGGTGGACTTGCTCGTCACGAACTGATGACAGCGGATGGCTTCCTTCTTGTTGCCTGTCATGAACTTGGTCACCATCTTGCTGGAAAACCAAAGTACTCAAGCTATTTTGGAGGAAGCAGCTGGGCTTCTGTTGAAGGGCAATCTGATTACTATGGAACAACAAAATGCTTGAAACGCGTTTACTCTTCAATGAGTGACGAAGAACTTGCTCAATTTAAGAGTGACGATTTGCTTGCAAAATCTGACTGTGCAAAAGTTTACACAGACAGCAGAGATCAACTCATTTGCGAAAGATCTGCAATTGCTGGAAAAGTTTTGGGCAATGTTCTCGCAGAACTTGGCGGCCAATCTGAAGTGAAGCTCGAAACGCCTACGGATGCTGTCTACAGCGGAATTTACCAGTATCACCCCAAAGCTCAATGTCGCTTGGATACCTATTTTCAAGGAGCTCTTTGCTCGATTTCTTATGGGCAAGACTTTTCAAATACCGATCAACTCGTAGGCGCTTGTTCTGCTGAAGCAGGATTTGAAAAAGGGTCTCGTCCAAAATGTTGGTTCAACCCAGATAGCAACACAGAAAAACCAAGCCCCATACTTGGTCTTCAGTCAAAAGAAATTTACTACTAAAAAAATACTTTTAAAAAAAACTAGCGCGATAGGCACCTGGGCACTATAAAGACCCCGGAGCCTATCGTGTTAAATCTTTATCACCTTAAATATTTTTACGATGCAGCGATGAGTGAATCGCTCCTAAGCGCCGCCCAAATCAATCACGTTTCTTCTCAAGCGATCAGCCAAGCCATTCAATCTTTAGAACGAACACTCAACACAAAACTTCTCAGTCATCAAAAAAACAGATTTCAATTAACTCCCCAAGGTGAAAAACTTCGAAACGAAGCCATGAAACTCATCAAGGCTGCTGATTCATTACGAGGAGAACTCGAACGCGAGGGGGGGAAGACTGTCGGCAATATTGAAATCGCTTCAACAGGATCGGTTTTTCATTATTTAATGAATCCCATACTCGGTAACTACGTTCGTGAAAATCCTGATGTCGCACTCAAAACTCAACTTGCGCCAACCAGCAAGGTCATCGATTACTTAAGTCGAGATCAAGTTTCCTTGGGAGCCGTTCTTTTTGACTCACGTATTCGCCCCTATGAACACATCGACCTCGTAAAAGGAAGATATACTCTTATTTCAAAAGGACCCATCAAACTAGAAGAAGCTGATTTTTTCATAAAAGAAGAAGGTCCTGAATCTTGGGATTTTGAAAAAAAATATTTTAAACAATTTAAAAGATATCCAAATGTTCGGGGAATCATGGGAAGCTGGGAATCGATCCTTGATTACGTCGACACTGGACTGGGTGTGGGTTTAATTCCAGACTTTATTCACTCTCGCACAAAAAGAAAATTCTTTGAGCCTCAGCTCGAAACTCCTCTCACCGATTACAAAATTGTTTTAGCTTTTAAAAGTCGTGATCACTTACCCGATGCATGCAAAAGCTTTTTGAATTATTTTGAAAAAAAATTAATTCATTAAATCTTGAATTTTTTTTGCTTTAGAACTTTCGACAGAATTTATATTTCTGTTTTGAATTTGAATCGGATTACTTGCACCATTTGTAAAATAAAGCTTTTGATCGCTTAAATCGACAACCAAAGGATTCGTCTTCAAACTTGTCACGGGGTCCTGCCTTAAGCGAAGAACTCGAATCGAGCCCTCCTCAGCGTTACCCACAGAACTCGCAACTGTTTGATAACTAAAAAAAGTTTTTCGAACGAGTCCGTTTTTTTCACGCTTATTTCGAGACAAAACACTGCTGCTAAATAAAATTCTTGGGATATCTGCAAGAGGTTCTTTCTTGGGAAGTATCTCCATTTGCCCCACAGTCCAGTCTCGATAAACACGATCTGGCCCAGGTTCATTTCTAAGTTTTTGAGAAGTTAAAAACTTAAGGGATATTTGGCTTGAAAGAGTTTTATCAAGAGGATCAAACTCAACTCCCTTTAAGCGACTTTGAACAATTTTCTCATCCTCTACTAAAAAAGCATAAATCGATTCAACAGATGTTGTGTCGAAATCAAAATCATAAGAGGTCGAGCTATTAAAAATGATTGCTCTTTCTTTTTTGACATCATAACGAATCCACTTTTGACTGGATTCGTTGAAATATCCAATAAATTTATTTGTCACTGATCGAACAATCCACTTTCCAAACTCCTCGTCATAAACAAAAAGATTTTCACCTAGCTGGAGGCCATTTACTTGAATTTTGAAAACGACGTTTGGAAAAGATTTAACTTTAAGCGTTTGAATAAGCTGTACATCCAAAGAGTCTTGAGAAAAAAGAAAACTGGGTAAAACAAAAAAATAAAAAAATAAAATTATTTTTTTCATTTTAAAAAATCTTTTGAAAAAGCTGCTGGAAGTAAGTCAGCAAACTTTAATACCTTTTCAATTTTTTTGGGGGTTCCTAAAATAATTTCTGTACTTGCCTCACAAAACTCAGCCATGACTTGTAAACACATTCCACAAGGGGGTACAGATTGACCTTTAGAATCAGCAACAATAGCTATTCGCTTTACCTTTAACGGACCTTCCGAAACAGCCTTAAGAATCGCTACTCGCTCAGCACAAATGGTTGCACCGTAAGAAGCGTTTTCAACATTACAACCAACAAAAAACTTTCCAGTTTCGGTCTCCAAAGCAGCGCCTACTAAAAAAAGAGAATAAGGCGCGTAAGCCTTTTCACGGGCTTCACGCGCCTTATTCCAAAGCACTTCATTTTGTGAACGATCGTTTTGCATTCTACTTAAAAATAGCAGATGCTTTTAAAACTCACTACGTTCACTGGGAAGTGGATGATCACGTTTGATTTCTGAAGCTGTGCTTCGATCAAGGGATGAGCAGGCCGTTGCTAAAAAAACCAAAGTCAAAAGAACATATTTCATATTTAATTCCTCCTACCTCTCTAAGGTCGGATTTATTTAGATAATGTTAAATTAATTTATATTAATTTCTTGTTAAAATTGACGGTTTCTTAACGCCTCTTAAGTGTATTTCGTTGAAAAAACAAGAACACTGCTCTGCGTAGCGTCAAGTTCTTTTCATCTCTCATCTCCAGCCCTTCACAACCTAGACCTAATAGCCAAGAGAGATATATTAGACTCATGAATTCTTCTGAGCTTCTCACTCCCTCAACGCGTAAAGCCCTCGATAAAATTCCCGAGCACCTACTACCCTACACTTCCAAACAAAATCCTGAAGCCTACTCCGCAATCGATCACGCTGTTTGGCGATTTATCATGAAAATTGCGAGCGATTTTTTTGCAGAAACTGCTCATAAAAAATATCTTGAAGGACTTGTAGAAACAGGAATTTCCGTTGAACGCATCCCTCTTGTAAGCGAGATGGATGAACGACTCAAAAAAATTGGATGGCGCGCTGTGGGTGTGTCGGGTTTTATTCCTCCTGCTGTATTTTTAGAATTTTTAGCTTTGGGAATCATGCCCATCGCCTGTGAAATTAGAAAACTTGAGAATATCGCTTATACGCCCTCGCCCGATATTGTTCATGAAGCTGCTGGTCACGCACCTATCGTTGCGGATCCCTACTACAACGAATACGTTCGTGCTTACGGTGAAGTAGCGATCAAAGCTATTTTCAGTAAAAAGGACATGAATCTTTACGAGGCAATCAAGGCGCTCTCTGACATCAAAGAAAAGCCCTCAAGCTCTCAAGATGAAATTGATCGCGCTCAAAAAAACTTTGAAAAAGCTTTTGCCTCAAATGACTATCTCTCAGAAGCTACGGAACTTAGCCGCATGGCCTGGTGGACCATTGAATATGGACTCGTCGGAGACCCCAATAATTTTAAACTTTACGGAGCTGGCCTTCTCTCTTCTCTTGGTGAGTCTTACCATTGTTTTGATCCTACCGTTGTCAAAGTTCCTCTCACCGAAGACTGCGTGAATATGAGCTTTGATATTACTCGGCCCCAGCCTCAATTGTACGTGGCAACAAGCTTTGAAGAAGCAACAAAAGTGCTCGAGCGCTATGCCTCGACAATGGCTTATCGCATAGGTGGCGTCTTAGGTCTCAGCAAAGCTCGTACTGCTGAAAACACATGCACCGCTCAACTTGAGGATCAACTTCAATTATCCGGTACAGTGAAAAACTTTGGCGTTCAGGGAGACTCCGAAATAAGCTTTTTTGACTTAGAAGCTCCCCTGCAACTTTGCTTCGAAGATAAAGAAATAAAAAACTTTGAAATGAAAGTTCTTCCCAAAAAAATAAAAGTTATTTTAAGTGCTTTTGAAAAAGGTTCTCAATTTGAGGAGGGGCAAAGCTTATCGCTTCAATCAAAACACGGTATAAAAATAAGTGGAAAAATTTATAAGAAAATAGTTTTTAAAAATAACTTTTGTCTCTGGGTAAAATCCAGCGACCAAGACTACCTTCTAAGCTCCGCTCAAAAAGTCAGTTCTGTATTTGGAGGCCCTGCCGATCGAGCTATTTTTATTGCGGCAACATGGGATGGCAGCTACTCAAGTAATCCCCACGTAAGCCAACTGACATCTGAGCAAAAAGAACTCAATGAGCTTTATCAAAAAGTTAGATCGCTGAGAGAAAAAAATATCGACTTAAAAGAATTATCAAATGTCGCTCTTGTACTGAAAAAGAAATATCCTCGTGATTGGCTTTTGAGATACGAAATTCTCGAGCTTAGCCTTATGAAAAACCTTCAAGAAAAAGAGTTTCTCGAACTTAAAGAAGACCTTAAAAATTTACGGTCAATTGATGAAACCCATAAAGAGCTTATTGACCGAGGAATTCGATACCTTCAAAAAAACTTCGCCGTGCAAATTTAACTTTTAAGACACTGCTTTTTTCTTGTTTTTAAAGTATCTCTTGAAAGCAGAAAAAACGACCGGAAGGATAGATACAAAAATGACAATTAAAATAATTTTGTGTAATTGATCTGCAAAAGAACTCTTGCCCAAGTAATGTCCAATCAACACCATAGAAACAACCCAGCCGATGCCACCAAAAATATTCAATTTTAAAAAATACCGGAAAGGCATTTTTGATAGCCCCGCAGCAAAAGGAACAAAGGTTCGCATGATCGGAATAAAGCGAGCATAAATGATAGAACTTGCTCCATACTCCGCAAAGAAATCTTTGGCTTCAAGTAGCAATTTTTTAATGCGTGGCTTTGCATTTTTTTCTACAAGAAGGCCACTCCGATGCCCTAAATAATAACCACACTGATCACCAATCACAGCAGCAAAAATAGTAGTCACCATAAGCACTGTCAGATTAATCAAAGGCCTTCCCCCAATAGCAGAGCTCGAAGTTAAAACTCCTGCCGTTATCAACAGCGAATCTCCTGGCAAAAAAAATCCGGCTAGCAAGCCTGTTTCAATAAAAACAATCGCCGTCACGATGGGAATACCACCTTTAGAAATCATCTCGCTTAAAAATTCTGAATTATGAAGCTGAAGTACAAAATCAATAATTTCCACGCTCATAGACTATCAGTCCTCAGAACTGTAAGCTACTCATGTGGAAAGAATGATTCTTCACTTAAGTGGTAGAGATGGTCCAGGAATCACTGCCGCTCTTACCCAAAAACTAAGCAATCATGGAGCTATTTTAATCGATTTAGGCCAGTCCGTTTTACACGATTTCTTAAATCTCTCGGCTATTGTAGATGTGCCTCCTAGTTCGAGTCTTATTCAGGAATTACTCGTCATGGCCCAAGGCCTGCATATGAAATTTGAAATTATTCCGTTTGAGGCAAAACATAAAAAGACAGCTACGAATCACGGACTATGCCTTACTCTTATTGGAAAAATAACTGCTGAAACCTTAGCGCAAATCACAAACGAACTAGCTGCCAAATCCATAAACCTTGGAGAAATCAAAACTCTTTCACACAATCGCCTCGAGGGAATTGAGCTTCTCTGCAAAGCTCCCGATAAAGATGAAAAATCTTTTCTTGCGCTTTTAGACTTATTGAAAGTTAATCTCTACAAAAAAGCTGCAGAACTTCAATGCGATCTTTCCATCCAACGCGATTCTATATTTCGCAAAAATCGTCGACTTGTCTTGTTTGATGTCGACTCTACGTTCATTCCCTTTGAAATCGTCGACGAACTAGGAGCGCTTGTTGGAAAAAAACAAGAGATAGCCCTCATCACTCATCGAGCTATGAATGGAGAGTTAGATTTCAGCCAGGCCCTCAAAGAAAGAGTCAAGCTTCTCAAGGGACTCTCGCTTGAGAAAGCAAAAGCTGCTCTTCAAAACATAAGACCCAATCCAGGAGTTGAGCGACTTGTAAAAATTCTTCATCTTTTGGGATGTCGAATCGGCCTTGTAAGTGGCGGTTTTGATTTTTTTGTAAGTGATCTTAGAAAACAATTTAATCTAGACTTTGCTTTTGCAAATCATCTTCAAGTGAAAGAAGGAGTTTTCACCGGAGAAGTTGACGGACCCATTGTGGATGCCCATCGAAAAGCTCAAATCTTAAGTGATATGTGTGAAGCTTTTCAGTGTCAGACCGAACAAACCATTGCGGTTGGTGATGGATCAAACGATGTTGAAATGCTTAAACTCGCTGGACTTGGAATTGCTTACCAAGCAAAAGCGAAAGCGCAACAAGCTGCGGATGTTCGCCTTAACCATAGTCAACTCGACGATATTTTGTACCTAATGGGTATTCGCTCTGAAGAAATTGCCGAATTAAATTTATAAAACTTTCAGCTCCGCCTATTACTTCGCCAAATTTTTGATGGTTTTTTTCGTTATTGTTTTTCTTTCAATTTTTTTTTCATAATTAAAAAACAAAAAAGAGAATTTTTCATAGGAGAAAATCAAAGCGTCAAAGAACGCACAGCTCAACGCGTTACGTTGTGATTTATTTAGGATTTTATACAAGAAAAGAACGAGCGAGTAGAATATTTCTATGGGGCTATTTTCTAAATTTTCAGAAAAAGCGAAATCTTTTTTTCCAAAAAAAAGTGAAGCCTCTTCTTCCAGTTTTTCTAACGAAAAAAATATAAGCCCTGAGGAACTTGTCAAAAAAGCAAACTCTTTAAGAGTCCCTTTACTTTTTCTTATTGGTTTTGCCATAGCCGCTTTAAGTATTGAAATTATCTTTGAATATATTTTAACGCCTTCCAAAGCAAATCGTCCAAGGCTTGATGTGAGTGTAAAAAAACTTCAATACCTTGATTCCTATAACCAATATCAAGAAATTATTTCTAAAAATATTTTTTGTCCTGGCTGCCCCATTCCTGATTTAGAATCTCGAAAAGTTGAGCGTCCCAAAGACTGTAACAAAGCAGATCGCTTAGGCGGAGGAATCAAACTTATTGGGACAATTGTTTTAAATGTTGCTCAATACTCTGTGGCTACTCTTTCAACGGGCGGTGAAGCAAAAAGTTACAAGACTGGTGATTATATTCAAGGTTATGGAAAAGTTTTTGAAATTCGTCGCGATCGTCTTTGTGTTTTAAAAAACGACGACAAGCTAGCTTACGTCGAAATGGAAGGCGTGCCCAAGTCTATCTCTCCTCAAATTGAAAGTGGTATGAGTTCACGTCCTACTTCAAATGTTGCGGGTTTAACTCAACTCTCTGAAACTGAATTTGATCTTAAGCAAGATGTTTTTTTAAAAAGCCTGACAGACAAAGATGTTTTAAATTCTGCTTTTGCAGTTCCGTATTTTGTTAACAATGAACTTTCGGGTTACAGACTTCAATCAATTGAACCCGGAAGCCCCCTTCTTGCTCTCGGTCTTCGCCCAAATGATGTCATCGTAAAAGCCGACAATTTAAGTCTCAATTCCCCTGCAAAAATACAAGAACTTGTTGCAAGTGCTTCAAGTCTCAATTCTTTGGCCATTACCGTTCTCAGAAACGGTCAGGAAGTTATTTTAAATTATAAGGTATCAAAATAGGGTGTATCAAAAATGAAAAAATATTTAGCAGTTATCGTCGCATCAAGTTTCTTAATTTCTTTGCACGGCTTCGCTCAAGAAGAAGAAATGCCCATCAATCCTACTCTCTCCTCAGGTCTTCGAAGAATGGACCCGCCAGAGTCGCCAGAGGTCATCACTAAATCAAAAAAAATTGTAAAAAGTCGACCGTTTAAGTCCAACAAACCCGTTATCGACAAAAGTGTAGTCTCTAAGCCTTCGGCTCCTGTTGCTACAAATTCTGACGCAGAAAATTTGGATTCCCTTAGCACATTACCTCCTCAAACGGCGACGAACTCGCAGTCTCTTGCTTCTTCTACAACTCGTGCGGGCCTTCCCAAAATCAATATGAGTGGCTACGTAGAGCTAGATGAATCGATTAAAAACGAACCTTACGAAGGCAGCATTGATTTTCCGGATGCAGAACTCACTGATATCTTAAAAGCCATTTCTAAACTTGCTGATAAAAATTTCATTCTCGACAATAGCTTAAAGGGAAAAAGAGTTTCCGTTCTTTCTCCTCAAAAAGTTACAAAAGAAGAAGCCTACAATGTATTTTTAACGGCTCTTTTCATGAACGGATTGACCCTTGTTTCCAGCGGAAAATTTTTGCGTGTGATTCCCTCTCGTGAAGCCCCTAAGAGTAACGTTCGAGTATTTTATGGAGACTTTGTCCCCGCAAGTGATGAGATTGTCACTCTTGTTTACCCTCTCAAAAATATTAGCTCTGAAGATATGCCCCGTATTTTTCAAGATCTTCTTCCTCGAACTGGAAATATTCTCGTCTATCCCGAAACAAACAGCGTCGTCATGACTGACTCCGGATTAAATCTTCGTCGTATGATTAGTATTTTAAAATCAGTAGACGTTCCCGGATCTCAACCGAAACTTGAATCTATTCCTATTAACTATGCCTCCGCAAAAGATATTGCAAAACTGGTTGAAGAAATTCTTGATGCTCAAGCGGGAGGCTCCTCGAGAAGATCCTCTGGTTCGAGCAGCCTTCAAAAGGTTAAAAAAATTCAAGGTGGTGGTGTGATCACAAAAATTGTTCCTGACGACCGTACAAATAGCCTAGTGGTTTTAGCGAACGGAAAAGGAATAGAGCAACTTAGAAGCTTGGTGGCTAAACTTGATTCTCCGAATGCGTCTAACTCCGGAAATATTCATATTTATTTCATCAAAAATGCTGTTGCAGAAGAACTTGCTACAACACTTAACAATCTTCTAAGTGCTAGCTCTGCGGCAAGCTCCTCATTTCCAAGTCGTACAGGGATCAATCCACCGACTGTTTCGGGCGGAATAAATCCCTATAGCCCTACCCCCCCCTCTTCTGGCGCTTCCTCAAAAGAGGGTTTTGCAATTGAAGGTCAAATCAAAGTTGTGGCTGATAAACCCACCAACTCACTTGTTGTGAGAGCTACTTCATCAAACTTTGAAGCACTTAAGCAAATCATTGAAAAACTAGACATTCCAAGAAGACAAGTGAACGTCGAAGCAACCATTATGGAAATCCGTGTTCGGGATTCTGATAGATTAAATATTGCAGCAAATCTTGCAGCCAATGGAATTGGCACGGCTGCTGGATTCATTCCTTCTACAATGGAAAAAAGTGATTTTGCAGCGGCTCTTTCAAGCCCTGCAGCTATCAATGGAATTATTGGGGGTCTTCCTCTTGGAAAATTTGTAACGATTACCGGGCCAAAAGGAGAGTCAAGATCGATCAGAGCCTTCACGGGATTCATTCAAGCGATTCAAGACCTTTCACTTGGTCAAATCCTCCAACAACCCAATATTCTTACTTCTGACAATGAAGCGGGCGTTGTTAGCATCACAGAAGGAATCAAAGTTGAAGCGGAATCAACAACAACAACCGACAGCTCTGGAAACGTAATCCAAAGTCGCAAAGCAGACAAAGTTGACGTAGCACTTGAGCTCAAGGTCACTCCTCAAATTGGAGAAGACAACGACCTCGTTAAACTAAAAGTTGAACAAACGATGACCGACTACAACACCTCTGTAAACGTCTCGAAACAAATCGATACAATTAGCCGTAAAGCGAATACAACAGTCGTTGTTAGAAATGGAGACACGATAGTGATTGGAGGTCTCGAAAAAAACGATCTGAAATCATCACGTAGTAAAGTTCCTCTTCTTGGAGATCTTCCGATTCTTGGAAATCTTTTCAGAGGAAGCAGCATTGAAAAAGTGCGCTCTAATTTAATGCTTTTCCTAACTCCCAAAATTATTCGTGACAACAGTAGCCTTCTCGAACTTACAAAGATGAAACTTGAAGGCCGTCAAAAAACCGGAAGAGTGGCTTACGACCCCAAAGATTTTCATCGTAAAAATGTAAGTCTCATGTTGAGAGACACAAGCGAAAGACTTGAAGGAAAAGATGGTTGGGGTTTCAAAAAAAATACCTCCGCCTACATTAAAGATGATCATGCTGCTCCCAATAGACCTTCTAATGAATATCCTGCTCAAGATGACGTCCCTCAAGATATGTCCTTGCCTGAGGTGACTCCCCCTGCAAAAGAAACACCCAAATCTAAGAAAGAAAATACAAGCTCAAACGTGAACGACTCACTCGAGCCAAGTGAGTTACTACCTGCACCTAAAGAGCTTAACTTAGAAAACAATTCAGCGTTTGATGATTTAGATGTAAGATAAAAGCATGGCTTATCAGTCATTAGAGACTCGAATTGGTCGAATTTTAATTGAAAACGCTGGTCTTACAGAAAAAGACCTCGAAGAAGTTTTGCTGATTCAAAAAGAGAGTAAAAAAAAGATTGGTGAAATTCTCGTTGAAAAAAACATCATCAAACCTGAAGACATCACCAAAGCTCTCTCTAAACAGTTGGGATTGCCCTATATCGACGACCTTAAACCCAACGATATCGATACTGCTTGTGTCAAAGGTCTTTCAATTCAGTTTTGCAGAGACAACAAAATTTTACCTGTTTTGATTAAAGATTCTTTTGCTCGAGTTGCAGTTGTTGACCCTTTTGATTACGCATCGATTGATGCCATGAAATTATTTTTTTCCCGCGAGATTGAAGTTATTCTTACAACTGAGGTACGTCTCCTAGAGGCCATCAACCGAGTTTTTGAAAGAAGTGAAAGTATTGTCAAAGGACTAGAAGAAGAAGCAGACGATTTTAATCTCAATATCAATGAAACAGTTGACCTTTTGGAAGCCGGTGATGATGAAGCTCCTGTTATTCGCTTTGTAAACGGTCTCCTTTTTCGATCTATCAAAGAAAAAACCTCCGATATTCATATTGAACCCTTTGAAAGAAGTACGACGGTTCGCTTTCGAATAGACGGAATTCTTTATGACGTTTACCAGGTTCCCAAGTCACTCCATGCTGCTATTTCATCTCGTATCAAAGTCATGGCTGAGTTGAACATCGCCGAAAAAAGGATACCTCAAGACGGACGCGTAAAAGTCAAAATTGCTGGTCGCGAAATCGACATTCGTATTTCAATTGTTCCTGTCAATTTTGGAGAACGCATCGTCATGCGTCTTTTAGATAAATCCTCAGTTGTGCTAGAGCTTCCCTCACTGGGCTTTGCAGAATCCGAAATCAAAGCCATTGAAGATTTGACCAATAAAAAATATGGGATTTTTCTTGTCACGGGCCCAACAGGTTCTGGTAAATCCACTACCCTAAGCGCTTGCTTAAAAAACATCGCGACACCGGAACGAAACGTCATCACCGTTGAAGATCCTGTGGAGTATCAAATTCAAGGGGTAGGTCAAATTGCTGTAAATCCAAAAGTGGGACTAACTTTTGCTTCAGGCTTAAGAAGTATTTTGCGTCAGGATCCTGATGTGGTCATGGTGGGAGAGATTCGAGACAAAGAAACAGCAGAAATTGCTATCAATGCTTCGCTTACAGGTCACTTAGTACTTTCTACTCTTCACACTAACGACGCTCCTGGTTCTATTACTCGTTTGGTGGATATGGGAATTGAACCTTTTCTTATTAGCTCCTCAGTTGTAGGAGTTCTTGCTCAACGTTTGATTCGTAAACTCTGCCAAAACTGTGCAGAAAGTTTTGAAGCAAAAGATTCAGATCTCAACATTGGAGATATCAACAGAGAATTTCTAGAAAAACGTTACAACAAAAATCGTTTCGTTTTAAAAAAAATTAAAGGTTGCAGTGAATGTCGATATACAGGCTACAAAGGCCGAGCTGCTATCTACGAACTCATGGTTGTGAGCGATGAAATCAGGGGCCTCATAAACTCCAATGAGGATGCCAACAACATTCGAAAAATGGCCGTAAAACAGGGCATGCAAAGCCTCCGTGACTCCGCACTCAATAAATTAATTGAGGGCCTCACATCCATTGACGAAGTCCTTCGACTTACTCAAACTGATACCTAAATTATTCTTTCACTGTATAGAGAATATCTATTTCGCAATCTCGAAGTTTTTTGAGCAATTTTATTTTATCAAAAACGGGATACCAATCGAATAAAACCAATTCAAAAGGTTTCCAAATCGCAACCCAACCTAAAATCACAAACCCTTCACGCGTAACGTAAAAGAAGCTATCAGGATCAAATTTCTTTTCAATCGTTCTTGCCACAAAGAGACAAGTAAACAAACTAATCAATCCAAAAAATAAAAAAAGGCGAACCGTTCTAAAGAGTTTTGAAAGGTGTAAACGCTTTAATTCAATTTGATAATCTAAATAGGCGCGAATCGCCTCTCGGATGACCGTCTTTTCTATCGAATCACTTTCTTTTTCACTGATATTTATGACAATTTTGAGATTTGAGTTATAACCTATCTCCTCTACAGAAGTTGAAATGTATTCTACAAAATCATCATCGAGATCTCGCTCACGAAAAGGAGCGGGATCTCTCACATCAAAGAGCTGCTGCGCATTTTTAACTCTGACTTCAATTAAACTTTTATCTCCCGAAGTTCGATACCTGTTGCGACTACCCCGCTTTTCACTCATAAGAAGTTCAGACTATCACAAAGAATGTACCTAACGCTCCGAATCACCGGCATAGGCTCTTTCCAAATTTTACTTAAAATTTTTGAGAAGAATTTAGGCAGATTCAAATCTTAAGTCTAGAATAGACAGCATCATGGCTCATTTCGAGATCCGAGGAACAAATAGCTCGGGCAAAAACGTGAAAGTCTTTATTGAGAGCGACTCAATAAAAAACGCACGTACCAAGGCTCGAAGCCAAGGAATTATTCCTCTTTCCGTCACAGCAACGGATGCTTCGAACATCAACAAAGAGCCAGAAAATTTACAGCAAAATTTTGCAAGTGCATTTCAACGCGTGGGATTTATGGAAATCCAAAACTTCACACGTCAACTTGCTTCCCTACTCAAAGCACACGTTCCGATCATAGAAAGTCTCAATGCATTGATCGAGCAAATTGATTCTCCCAAACTTCGTCCAATGCTTATGGCCATTCGACAACACGTAAAAGAAGGACATAGCTTGGCAGATGGCTTTTCTCTTTTTCCAAATGTTTTTGATCGAATTTATGTGAACATGGTTCGCGCAGGGGAAGCTTCCGGACGACTTGATGCTGTTCTTGGAAGATTAGCTGACTTTGGAGATAATCAGGTTCGCTTACGAAATAAAGTTTCAGGAGCCATGACCTATCCCATCATCATGATTGTTGTGGGAGCTGTCGTTCTTCTTGTTATTACAAACTTTGTTATTCCACAAATCACTCAAATTTTTACAGATGCCAACAAAGTCATGCCCCTTCCCACTCGAATCATGATTGGAGTCTCTGGATTTTTTCAGGCAAATATTTGGTATCTTGTTTTTGGGGTTTTAGGCAGTCTTATAATGCTTGAGCGCTTTGTAAAAACAGAAGCTGGTCGTGTTAAAAAAGATAAATTTCTCCTTAAGCTTCCTCTTATTGGTGGAATCTTTTCAGATTTATGTGTGACACGTTTTGCTCGTACACTTGGAACACTTTTGAAAAGTGGTGTGCCCATGATCAACTCACTCGAAGTGGCTCGAAACGTTGTGAACAATGCTCTTTTTGAAGATGCGATTAGTTCCGCATCTGTCTTTGTAACAGAAGGTAAAGCCTTAAACTTAGCACTCAAACAAAGCCAACTTTTTCCACCCATTATTATTCACATGGTTTCTGTAGGAGAAAAAACCGGAGATCTTGAGAATATGCTTTTAAATGTGGCTGAAAATTATGATCAACAAATAGAAGCCCGACTTGGGAAAATGACAAGTTTACTTGAGCCCCTTATGATTGTGGCCATGGTCTTAGTGGTAGGATTTATTGTTATGGCAGTTCTAATGCCTATTTTTGAAATGCAAAACGTATAAAAGGAGAAAGAAAAATGAAAAAAATTAAATATAAACATCCCTCTCATAAAAGTGGTATGACCCTGTTAGAAATTCTAATGGTTATTGCCCTGATCGCTTTGATTATCGGAACTGTCGGGAAAAACGTTTTCTCAAAGTTTTCTGGTGGTAAAAGAAAAATCACAAAAATATACCTCTCCGAGATCAAAGGCGCTCTTGATCAATACAAACTCGATTGTAACGACTATCCAAAAGCGATTTCTGCTCTTATTCAAAATCCAGGAAATTGTCCTTCGTATGCAACAGAAGGTTACATGGGCGGTAAGAAAAAAATTGCTCAAGATCCTTATGGTTGTGATCCTTTTTATTCCTACGATGGCCAAACGATGGTTCTTAAATCTCTTGGACAAGGTTGCCAAGAAGGCGGAGAAGGAGAAGGCGCTGACATTCCTTTCGAAGAATAAAAAGAGCTTTTCTAAGTCTCTTTCTTTCTCTTCTGTAAAAGGCATGACCATCATAGAAATTATGATGGTCATTGCTCTTATTGGAATGCTCATATCGGTGGGCCTTCCCAAATTTGATCAATTGACTCGAGCAAATGTTCGAACAAGCGTTCGACGTTTAGGGGCTCTTGTAAAATATTGCTACGATCAAGCGATCATTTCTGGAAAGCTACATCGAATACGCGTGGACCTTGGAGGAAGTTATTTTGATGAAAGCTCCAACAAAGTCGAAAAAGAGCAAAAATGGACTCTTGAAATGGCTCAAGGAGACGCTCTTCCCGAAGAACAAATAAAAGCTGAACTTATAGAAGATGTTCAGGCTCAAGAAAAAAGAAAGCAACAAGAGCTGGAAAAAAATGAATCCAAAACTGCTGATGCTTTTGTTCCTGCCCAGGATGCTAAAAAACATTATTTGCCCAGAGGGATTAAAATTGTTTCTGTCAAATCATGGAGGATTGGTGACAACAAACAGATCACGCAGGGTGATCTTGGAATATATTGTTTTCCAAACGGATTTATAGATGAAGCCACAATCACACTTCAAGAATTGAACAAACCAAAATCTGTTCTCTTTCATGTGAAAACTCGCAGTCTCACCGGACGAGTAGATATCGATGCCGAGGCCCCTCCACAATGAAAAATCATCAAAGCACTCAATCAGGATTCACTATTTTAGAAATACTTGCCGCAACAATTATTTTTTTTATGGTGATTGGCGCCGTTGTAAACACACGAACAAGAAGCTTGCGTAGTGTTGCTGAGAGCGGCCTCCTTACACAAGCTCAAACTCTTGCCGAAATGAAAATGACAGAGATGGAAATATTTTTTCAAAGTGCTATAGACAAAGCAGACGTCAAAAGTGCTTTTGGAACGCAGGAAGGCGGATTTGACTCTCCCTATGAAACCTTCAAATGGAGTGCTGAATTTAAACAAAACCCTCTTATTATTACCCAAACACAAGTGATCGAATTTTTAAGAGCCTATGGCCTTTCAAATGAAGATTCACAAAATCAATTTCAGCAGTCGAAATTACTTCTTGCTAATTTAAATAAGACTTTCAAAGAAAACATGGGAGAACTCGTTGTCACTGTAAAGTGGAAGTTCCAAGGAGCAGAAAGACAATTGCCCCTTGTAACTCACCTCATACCTAAAAAACCTAAAATTAGCTTCACTCAAAACACTGACATAGATGGGAATTCCACCACTCAATGAAAAACTTCAAAAGTGCTTTTACGCTTTTAGAAATTCTTCTTGTTTTAGTGCTTCTATCCTTTTTGAGTTATTCCGTTTACTACTCAGTCAAAATGACCACAAAAGCAAAGGAGTCTATAGAATCTCGAACAGAAATTTTACAAGAATTTCGCTCAGCATTTGGAATTTTAGAACGTGACCTCCGAAATACTTTCTATACAACAGCCGAGGATTTTGGATGGCATCCTCGTAAACCAACGGTCGATTCCTCGACGGGTCAAGCCACAGAAGATATTCCTCCACCTCCACCCAAACCCCTTCCCCTTACCGTCTTTCAGGGCAAAGAAAATACTCTTTTGTTTTCGACTCGAACACATCAAAGACTTTCAGCAAATGCTCCCGAAAACGAGGAGCATTTTGTTTTTTATACACTCAAGGATGGCGGCCTCATAAGAAGTGAGTCTAAAAGAGCTATTTCAAAGTCAGATCGTGAAAACCCAGAAGACTTTCGTACTTTTGTCTTAATTGACAAAGTTGTTTCACTAAAATTTTCTTTTTGGAGTCCTCGCCAAGGTCAATGGATTAGTGAGTGGGATTCAGACAAAAATGAAATGCTCAATCAAGTTCCAGAGGCGGTTAAGATAGAACTTCGCTTCACTCCTGAGTTTGAATCTGAAAAAGGTGGTAAAAAATCAAAAGAACTCACTCTTGTAACAGCCGTTAGGATTCCCGAGGCTCTGTACAGAAACATATCTTGGAACAAACCGAATCCTACGCCCCCTACTCCCGCAAATCCCAACCAAGAGGGCGATCAATGAAAAATAAGTTTAACAGCAAAGGCATGGCACTCTTAATGGTTCTTGTGTCACTTGCTCTTTTAAGTTTTTTTATCACTCAACTTCTTTACACAAGTAATATTGACGTCACGATTAGTAAGAAGAACAAGCTACGACTACAATCGTATTATTTAGCGCAATCTGCTGCTCGTATGGGCTTATTGAGAGTTCATATGTTTCGCGAAACAGAAAATCTTATTGCCTCACAAGGTGCGATTGCAGCCCTTATTCCTCAAAATATTCGATCCATGATTTGGTCGTTTGCTCTACCAACCTTTCCTCTGGACGGTCAAAAAAGCTCTGCACCCGGCACACTTAATTCCATCATCAAAGGAGAGGGATCAAAAATCCCTTTAAATCTCATCGACGAACAACTTCATCGCATGCCCCTCTCCATACAAAAACAACCCGATGCAAAAAGTGTTTCTGATTCTATCAAAAAACAAATTCAATATTTGCTTGATCAAAGAGCCGAAAACGATCAAAAGTTTCGCGAAAAACTCGAAAGGTACTACCCAAATGCACTTCCAAATTCCATTGCAGATTGGATGGATTTAGACGATCGATTAACGGAAGGAGGAGATGAAGACACAATTTATCAAAGAAAGACTCCTCCTTATAAACCACGAAATGATCGCTTCGGAGCCATCTCTGAACTGTCCATGATAGATCTTTGGGACGATGACACCTTAAGGCCCCTAAAAAACGAATTTTCTCTTATCAATCTAAAGGCCAAGATAAATTGCAATACACTCTCTCTCGATCGCCTCAAAGCCTACTCCAAAAACTCTCTCTCAAACGCAGACCTTGCCCTCATTCAACGCCGCCGCATATCCCAACCTTTTGGATCGCTCGAAGAATGCGAAGGCTTTATTCGATCCAACCCTGACATTCAGGGAGGAGCAGACTTTCAATTTCCAGAGGGAATGAAAAAAGAAGGCTACGATAAAGAAAGTATATTTTTGATTGAAGGAAGCGGTAGCGTTGGAGACTCACATTCTATCGTCAGATTGCACGTTCGAATCGAAGAGGAGCCTCCTAAACCTCCTCCTCAAAGTGGCGGAAAACCAGCAGAATCGACCAATTTTGGCGACCTTCATGTGATACGATTTGAGGAGGGAGCAGCGCCATGAAATGTGTAGGTATACACCTAGATTCAAGAAAAGTTTTAATTGCTGAGATTGAAGACCCTTCCAATAAAACAACTCTCTCAAATCTCATTGAAATGGATCGACATGAAAGCGATCAAATTGCTGAAGTTATAAAAAATGCTTTTTCAAAACTCTCTTCCAAACCTGATCGAGTTTTTTCAAGTATTGGTAATACACCCCTAGTGATTCGTAACTTTTCTTTTCCTTTTAAAGATCGAACGCGAGTGCAAGCTGCTATACAAGCTGAATTTGAAGACACTTTACCGATCGAAATTGAAAATTACATCATAGAATTTCAGCCTTTAGGAAAAGAAAAAAACCTTTATTCTTTTACAGGTGCATTGATTGCGCGACAGCCAGTTGAAGATATTAATAAAGCATTTGAAACACTCGATGTGTTGCCCTCAGATTTTCTGGTTCCTGGGCAAGCGCTTGGTCGAATGGGACTTCACCTTCTCTCCAAAGAGATGAAACCTTTAACGACGGTTTGTTTTTGTGATATTGGTTTTGAAAGTACACAAATTTCTATCGTTCAATTTCCACCTGTTTCTAAAATATTAAAAGCTTCTATTTATGCAAATTCTCTCATCGAGTTTCGTCACCTCACTCGTGGCTCCAAAGACATATACGATCGTGAATTTGCAAAAAAAGCAGTTTCCATCAGAGAATTTGAAACGTGGCTTACCAAAGAAGTTTCTTTTACAAAAGAAAGTGTCGAGCTTGATCATCTAAAAAATTCCATTCGACCTCTGTTTGTTGAGCTTTATCAGGTTACGCAAGCTGCCTCTTCTCGTTCAGGAAAAAAGATTGATCAGTTTATTATCACGGGACCTTTGAGCCATAGCCATGGATTTCGAGAACTTTTTGAGCATGAACTAAGAACCACAACAACAGTCTGGGATCCTTTTACGAACATCGCAAATACAAAAGTCACTCTAGAACCTCACGAAAGAACTCATTTTGTTCTTCCTCTTGCTCTCTCAATGAGACATGGTTTTTTTCGTTCACTACCTTGGCTTAATTTCAGAAGAAGCTCTAAACAAAACCAAATCATATCAGCGGCACTTGAAAAAATTCAGCAACCGGAGCTTAAATCAGTTCTTATTCCCATAACTCTTATGACATTGGGGTTATTTTTTATTTGTTCTCTTGCCTCTTTTGTGATGAGTCCTCGATTAGATCGTCAAGCAGATAGAACTGCCAATGCTTTCTCCAAGTCTAAAATTCCCTTAGGGTCAAAAAAAGAAAAACTTATAAATGACCCCAAAAACATCCGTGATCAATTTGAAGCTTTTCGCCAAAAGAGACTCTCTCAGCTTCCATCTACTCAAGCAGGCGGCCCCTTTCTTAGCGACCTTCTCAAGCTCTCCGAAAGTCTCAACTCAAAAGGCAAAGTTGAGGAGCTAAGAATCATCGCTGCAAATAATGAAAAAGAACTTCAAGCAACATTAGACACTTCGAAAGATACAAATTTTCAAAAATCAGAACTAGAGAAAGATCTCGCAAGTAATGGTTTTTACGAAATCTCAATCAATCCTCAAAATGGCAAAAACTTTCTCGTTAAAGCCAAAAGGAAATAGTGATCTATGGAAAGCTTAAAGGAAATTTTAAAAAATACTTGGGCCAAAATAGTTTTAAACCTGAAGCGTTTTGAAAACTCTACTTTTTTCGAACAAATGGTTCGGCAATATGAAGCTCTGACTACTCGAGAACAAAGCCATGTACGCAGAGCTTTTAAATATTTAGGTATTGGAATTTTTGCTTTTATTCTTTTTAGTGGACCCTTAACACTTCTCTCAAAAATGAAGAAAATTAAAACACTTGAAAAACTCGAAACCGACGCTTTCTTGTTTCAAGCTGAATACGAAAGTAAAAATAAGGGATACTCCCCTCCTGCGGGATGGATGCCGATAAGTGCAAGCTCTGCTTCTGATTTAGCTGAAAGCTTTAACGAGTATCTCGCTAAGATTGGTGTTCCCGAAACTTGTGGAACGCTTGTATCGTTGGGAGAAACGCTCAACCTAACCCTCAAAGAAATTTCGATTAAACAAGCAACTCGCATTCTTTTTCAACTAGAAGCTCTCTACCCTCGAGTAAAAACCTCTAAATTTGTGTGGCGACCAAATTCTGTTGATCCCAAGATTCTTGATATTGAAGCAAGTTTTGAATTTAATTCCGCAGCTGCAAATCAATTTGCCCAAGGATCAAATGATGCCCTCGATGAGAGAGAAATGCTTAATAGGGGCTCACCTTTACCCCCTGGTGCAGGTAACTCAGCAACACCTAACTTTCCAGGCGGTGACGACATGGTGAGCTCTCCCGGATCTGACTTTATCCCACCTCCTCCAGGAGCAGAAAATTTTGATGAGTTCGTTCCTCCCGACATGCCTGATGATATTCCTCCGCCACCTCCTCCCCCAGGCTTTGAAGGAATGGGAGACTAAGATGAAATATTTAAGGAAATACTTTTTTGTTATCCTTGGATTTTTTGTTGGTGTCGTTTTCTTTTTCCCTCTCAACCAAATTAAAGATAAAATTGTAATGAACGTATCAAAATCTTCGGGGATGATTCTTGATATACAAAGATTAGAACCAACGCTTGGTTTTCGAATAGGGTTTACAAAGGGTGCCGTCCTTGGCTTTTCTGCAATCGGTGCTCATATTCGCTCTCCTCTAGGCTACAGCCTCAATTGCGATGAGCTCATCGTTGCCCCTCGTTTATGGCCTTTTTTTATAGGACAAATTCAACTTGGAGTGGGTTGCCTTGAAAAAGAAAATGGAAGCCTCGTAGCCTTAGTAAAAGGATCGCCTTTTTGGGGCCCCTCATCTCTTGATTTGAATATATCCCTTGAAAATTTTTCTCTTGAAAATTTAGGCTTACAAAACGAACTCAAGGGAATTTTTTCCGGAAGTCTTAGTGTTGAAAACATTTCACTTCGAACCCCCGGACTTCCGCAATTATCATGGGACATTCAAGGCACCGGACTAAGAACCCCCAGCGTACCCGTGAGTGGATTGATGCTGAGTAGTCTTGATCTTGAAGAAATAAAAGTTGTGGGGTCTCTTAGTAAAAACCTTTTAAAAATTCCGACCCTAAACTTTGGAAACACAGATACTCCCATACAAGGTCGTTTATCTTATGAGAGTGACTTTCCCATGCCGAGTATGATGCCCGAAAAGGGTCAACTCACAGGGATGCTCAGAGTGTCCCAAGCCGGAATTTCTATCTTTAAAGACTTTGTCAATTTTCCTATTGCTTTTGGCCCCGCTGATACGACAGGCACGCGCCAGATCACAAAAAAGTTTACAGGCGGTGTTCAAGAGCTCTATCTTAGCCCCTACCAGACTAACAATTAATGATTTTTTTAATAGGGACTTGATTTGCTGAGAAAGTTTTTCTACCTTCATGACTAGTCGCTAACGGGCGTGTAGCTCATCTGGGAGAGCACCTGATTTGCATTCAGGGGGTAGCAGGTTCGATCCCTGTCACGTCCACCATTTTTCAAGCACTGAAAAGCTGGCACACTGAGACAGGCCCTGTCTCACGGGCTTGCATCGACACTTGCTTCATAAACTTCAGTTCTCATGTAAACTAAATCCTAAATGCCAAAGACCAAAGTAGCAGTCTTAGATGACTATGATAGTTCGATTTCCAAGCTAAAATGCTGGGACACGCTCAAAGAAAACTGCGACCTCACATTTTTCAATAAGCCTATGGCAGGCAAAGATGTCTCAATTTTTGACGTTCTCGTTGCCGTGCGTGAACGAACGCAAATTGACCGAAAGTTTCTAGAGGAAGCAAAAAATCTTAAGCACCTCGCGCTCACGGGCAGACTTTCCGGACAGACAGATCTCGCCGCTCTTCGCGAAAGAAAGATCTCAGTTTCATATACGGATGGCTCTGGATCTGCTCCCACCGAACTCACAATTGCTTTGATTTTAGCTTCGATGAAAAACCTCATTGAGAACCACGGACGAATGAAACAGGGCGGCTGGCAAGCGGGCTTAGCGCGCTCTATTTCTGGACAAACCTTAGGCGTATTGGGCCTAGGCAGAATCGGAACACGCATCGCTCAATTTGGTAAATTAATGGACATGAAAGTACTTTCCTGGGGACCTACCGAAGATGCAGGACGTTCAGCCAAGTTGGGTATCGAGCGAGCGACATTTGAAGAATGCATGAGTCGATCGGATGTGATCTCAATCAATCTTCGGCTTTCCGAGAAAACGAAAGGTCTCGTAACCGCTAAAGCCCTAAAAAGCATGAAGGACGGGGCCTGCCTTGTAAATACCGCCAGAGCAGAGATCGTAGATAAAGAAGCGCTTTATGCAGAATTGAAAAAAGGCAGAATTCGCGGCGCCTTTGATGTCTTCCATGAAGAGCCGTTACCAACGGAAGATCCCTTCAGAAAACTTCCCAATGTTCTGCTTTCGCCTCACATGGGCTATGTCACAGACAAAGTCTACGACACCTTTTTCTCTCAAGTTGCCGAAAACATCTTGGCTTGGAAACAAAATCAGCCGTTTAAAAACGCCTTAGAAGATTGAGAAACTATGAAGAACGCAAACTCTTTTTTAGAATTTTCCCCATGCACGTTAGCGGATCTACTTTCGCGAGACCGTATCATGGATAATGGAATCCGGCCGCTCTACCAAAACGTGCCACGAATTGCGGGACCGGCTTTTACAGTTCGCTGCGGTCCAGGAGACAACTTAATGTTGCACGCGGCAATTTACAGAGCTCCTGCGGGATCGGTGATTGTAGTGGAATCAGCAGATCTGAATTACGCCGTCGCCGGTGGGAATGTCTGCGCAGTGGCTCAAAAGAACGGCATCGCGGGATTTGTGATCGATGGAGTGATTCGTGATATGACCGAGATCCGCGAGTTACAATTTCCAGTCTTTTCGCGAGGGGTAATACCGATTCCCGGCGGCAAAAATAAAATCAACACACTGAATGATAAGCCGGTACGTTGTGGTGGCGTTCAAGTAAATCCGGGCGATATCGTTGTAGCTGATGAGGAAGGAATCGTGGTTATACCTCTGGAAGGCATGGAAGAAATCCTTGTTAAGGCGAAAGCAAAGGTCATTAAGGAGAGTTCTGAAACTCTTGAAACCTGGGAAAAAAATCACAAAGCTAAGATTGATGCGATTCTTAAAGAAAAGGGATTTAATATTTGATTTCAGGAATTTGATGTTGAACCTTGTGATGAATCACCCAGCATCATTCAGTTCTGGCACATTTTGGGCACACGATTTCTTAATCTTTCGAATTTTTTAAACGTCTCTACCTATTCTCCGCCTCCACCAAATTTTTATTCCTTTTCGATCCCTTTCTAAGAGATAAATTTAACGGAATTAAATTAACTCGATTTTAACAAAAAACTAACTCATTAATTCTTTAAACCGAATTAAAATTATAAAGTGAGATTTTTATTATTAATTTTCATAGGAATTAGCTCGCTGGCTCAAGCCCTCACGAACGAAGACGAGCTTCTCGAAGCAGACCTTCGAATTAAAAAAATAATTAAGATCTATTTTGATAAAAATTATTCTTTGGCCGAAAAAGAACTTAACAATTTGATGAAGGACTATCCTTCGCTACCAAAAATGCAATTACTAAAAGGGCAGATTTTACATGCAAAAGGAGATTATCTACTAGCTCTAGAGGCACTCGAAAAAGTTCCCTCACAGGAACGAGGCACAGAGTATTGGTATTTTAAATTTAGTTCAGCTACTCATCTATCAGACTCAAAACACAAAAAACTTTCTAAGCAATATGCCTTTGAACTTTTGAAGAATCCCTTTCTTCCAACGGACATACTTAACGAACTTAAAATTTACTCCGCTGCTAAGGACAACAGCGACTTACGAGAAAAGGTATGTGCTTTTATTCAAGAACGCTTTAAAAATTCTAACGATGAAAACAAGATTGTGTGTGGGAAATAGAAAGAAGGAGTTATGAAATTATCAAATATAATCCATCTCTTTTTAAGCTTTTCTTTGCAGATAGGATTTGCAAGTGACCTAGACTCCGTCTTTCCAGGCTATCAAAGTGATAAAACTAAAAATTCCTGCGGAGCCCGCTGTGAAAACACACAAATGCCTTCTTCTTCTGAAGATAAAAATAAATTAGTCGCAAATCGAAACGAACCTATAGGCAAAATGATGCCTGGACAATGCATGGGAAACACCTTGATGCATCAAATGCTTCTTGCAGGTGCGGTGTTTAAACCTGGTCCTCGAATGTCTCCCGAGGAGGTTAAAAATAAACTCCAAAAACTTAAAGCGGGAGAGGCCCAGGTTTTCACCGGTGTCTCGAGCGTTGCGGAACTTTCCGAAAACTACAGCCCCGTCCTCAAAGAATTTGCAAACAAGCTGCAAATGGAATCCTTTTATAGCGTTAAGCGTATAGGAACTGCTTTTAAAGTCCTATCCAACTCTGCAAAGGGAAGTTCAAATGATTTAAACAAAATGGCTGAACTCACTAATCAAGGCAAACGCCCCGCTATGATTTTGAATCCACCTGGAGGTACATTTAGCACCCATGTGGTTTTGGTTGATAAAGTAACCCCTACCCCTGACGGTTACAAAGTTTCTTATGTCGACTCAAATAATCCCACTGAAAACTCCACCATGAATTGCAATAAAAACGGACAATGCCAAACTAGCTACTATGCAACACGCAACGTTCGAGCTCTCAACGGATCTGAAGAAGAAAAAACTTTTAAAATGATTGCTCAAAAATGTTGTTTACAAGGCACTTCAAATCCAGGACGGGATACAGGGCCAGATGATGGTCCCTATCGTAAAGACCACTACGGATGTATCATCATCAACAGATACATATAAACTTAGAACTCAAAGTTAGCTTTATGATTGTCTAGATCTGCTACGGTGCACCCTTCCCCATTCGTGATTTTTATTTCAAATAGCATTTTCCACAACTCCATCCTAATATTGTTCCACGAGGTAGGGACGTTCATGCAAAAGTTATTCAAATTGACCACGCTCAAAGCTTTATACTTTTTAATTCTTTTTGTCTTTGATGCTCAAGCCTATGAACTCGATCTCGAAATGACCGGGCAAGAGTATTCACGAATACTAAAAACAAAGTCGCTACAAAAAAGCGGATCTACGCTTCATAAAATTATTGAGATTGGACAAAAAAACCTAGAATGGTTTGGCTTTATCAATTCAAACAGACCCGTTGAAAAGCAACTTACCCTCTACTCACCCGAACTTATTGTAGGAATCCCTATCGATCACCCCAAAGAGTATAATGAAAAAACTGTTCTCTCTGATTATAAAAATCTCCTTGAAGAACTCCCTGCTTCTTTCAAAAATATTTTGTTAAGTATTGATCAGCTACCCACGAATCATTCCTTTCAATCTGACGATGAATACCTCGAAGCAACTCGAAAAGTAGATCGTGTTTATCAGTCAGCAAGCCGTTGGATTATTATGAAGCCAAATCTAGATTATCTTGCTCAAAAAAGCATAAAAGATATTCGAGGATATTATTTTCTTAGTAAAACACAAAACATTGAAGAAAAACTTTCCAACTGGTTCTCTCTTAAAGAGGAAGACAAAGCCCAGTTTGAGGAATGGCTCATTTCTATATGCCACAACAACTTCATCGATAAACTTTCATGTCAAAATGAACTCAATAATGAAATCGTGGAAAACAATGTCCTAAAATTTTTTAAAGATTATCTCAAAGGGTCACAAGAACGTTTCAATGAATTTTATAAAATTCAAGGCGCACGAAAAGACCTCAAATGGAATTCGTCAAATCCGCTTACTCTTTTTGCACCCTTCGTCACACCCCAATCAAAAACCATTCAAACGTGGCTCACTGACAACATAGAAGACGAGTGGAAGTGGAAAAACTGGAAACTCAAACTAGACTTTACGGAAAATAATTTTGGTACAACTCATGTTGTTTTCACCCCAGGAGCAACTCCTCACGTAAACGGTCTGGGCGGAAACGAAATCACTATGGATGCAAATCGGCCTCTTGAAGACTACAGCAACCGATGGACGATTCGGCATGAATACGGGCATACATTGGGTTTTCCGGATTGTTATGTTGAGTTTTACGACATAGACCGCGAAATCATCGTTAATTATCAAATTGATTTAAATAACCTCATGTGTAGCCGAAGGGGCCATCTTCAAGAAAAACACTTTAATGAGCTTCAAGAAAATTATTTTAAAAATTAATAGTAAAAGCTTTCGATCATTTTATAATGAAAAACAAATCCCGTTGTAACAAGGACGTGCCACAACTCATGAAAGCCAAAAAATCCGCTCATCAGACGAGGTTTTTTTGTAGCATAAACAAAAGCTCCAACAATATAAGCAGCTCCTCCCGCAAATAGAAAAAACAAAGCCCTCGAATTTAAGTGAGCAGACACTTCATCCATACGAACAATTGCCGTCCAACCCATCAAAACAAAAACACTTGTGTAAAAAGCACGCGACTGTGCCCAAGAAGGTAATTTTTTCTTAATTGCTGTATAGGCAACACCCAGTAGCGCCAAAGACCAAACAACAATCAACATAAAATTTCGCCAGTCAGAGTAAACAGTATTCACAATAAAGGGCGTATATGTGCCTGCAATGAAAAAATAAATCGACCAATGATCGAGACGTTCCATAAAGGCTTCTGATTTTTCGCACATTTCAAAACCATCCACCATAAAATGAAAAACAGAGCTGACAGCAAAAAGCAAAACAGAAGTGACTCCAAAAATAAGTGCCGACCAATAATGAAGTGGTCCCCTCTGTTCAACAATTGGCAAAAGAATTTGAATAGCCACAATTGCAAAAACACAGGTGAGTAAATGAATTTGGGCAGAGACCGTTCTTTTTAAAAATAATCTCCATGTATGATCCTCGCGACGCTTAACTCTCATCTTGTTATGATAAAACAAATCACTACTTCAAAGCTGACAAAAACTTTGCCCTTGACGCTCAAAGCAAATCTAATTGCTTGACCCAGCAATCACTCAGCTTTTAATTGAAGAGCATGTCTTCTCAAAGCGCTATCCAACCCACTCGACAAGAAGATTTTCCAGAGTGGTACCAACAAGTCATCAAAGCTGCCGATATGGCCGAAAATTCAGAAGTCCGTGGCTGTATGGTGATCAAGCCTTGGGGTTATGGAATTTGGGAGCTTATTCAAGCTCGACTCGACAAAGCCTTTAAAGACAGTGGGCACAAAAACGCCTATTTCCCTCTTCTCATTCCTGTAAGTTATATGGAGAAAGAAGCTTCTCACGTTGAAGGTTTTGCTACCGAATGTGCAGTGGTGACTCATCACCGATTGGAAGCAAAAAAAAATCCCGATGGAAGCGTGAAGATGCTTCCCTCCGCTGAGCTTACAGAACCTTTTATTATTCGTCCCACAAGCGAAACGATTATTGGAGCTGCTTTTTCTCGCTGGATTAAATCCTACAGAGACCTCCCCCTTTTAATCAATCAATGGTGCAATGTTATGCGCTGGGAAATGCGCCCTCGTTTGTTTTTAAGAACAGCAGAATTTCTTTGGCAAGAAGGTCACACTGCTCACGAAACAGCCGACGATGCCCAAAAAGAAGCCCTTCAAATGCTCAAGGTTTACGAAGATTTCATGCGCGACCATTTAGCTCTGCCTGTGATCACAGGAGAAAAAAGTGAAAGCGAGCGATTTCCAGGTGCGGATAATACTTATTGCCTTGATACAATGGTTCAAGATCGTAAAGCAATTCAAGCTGGAACAAGTCACTTCTTAGGTCAAAACTTTTCCAAGGCTTGCAATATTCGTTTCCTAAATCGAAGTGGCGTTGAGGAAAATGCGTGGACAACAAGCTGGGGAGTTAGCACTCGTTTGATTGGAACAATGATCATGACTCACGGAGATGACGATGGATTGATTCTTCCTCCTCGGGTGGCACCCTCTCACATAGTGATTATTCCTGTGATTCCAAAAGAGGAAGTTCGCGATCAAATTTTGAAAGCTTGCCAGGATTTTGCGCAGAAATTAAAAGAAAAAACTTTTCACGAACGCAACATCGAAGTGGAAATC
>CAYOWH010000024.1:0-31224 GCA_964407615.1 uncultured Bacteriovoracaceae bacterium
CATCCTTTAGGATTTCAACTAATTTGATTACTGATATGTTTTCAATTGCTTTACCTTCAGTAGTAACATCAACGCGTTCCATATGTAAGCCTGCAATTTTGTTTATTTCCTTTTGTATTTGTAAGGCAAGATTCAAATCTTCTGCTTCCATTGCATTAAACTTCAAAGTCTCAAGTTCAGCAATTGTAGTTTCAATTCTATCTTTAGCTAGATCTTTAAGTGTTTCCATTATCAGTGGCTTGGCTTCTCTTAACAATGCATAAGCATAATCAATAGAGTAACCAAGTTCACGTATGTTAGCAATTATAGTATTGTGCATCCGACCTTCAGCCTTCCATTCCACAATCATTCGCAATAAATCTTCTTTTTTGTATTCAGGATTTTTGTGTCTGGCCATAAAAAGTGGTCTTTTTTTAGTGTTATTTATTATTATGTATCTAGTTTTTAGCTTGTTTTTCACGAGCTCTACGTATTTGTTGTGCCACTAACATTTTAGCTTTAGTTTCTTCACTTTTAGGTTTTTTCATACCTTCAGTAGATTTTCTAGGTTTACGCATATTAGCAATTTGTTCTTCTGTTGGCTGATAGCCTTTAGGTCTTCCTTTCATAGTTATAGTTTTTTTATTATATGTATCTATTTTTTTTAGCTGCACTTAGTTTAGCTTTATGTTCTTCAGAAAATATTCTACCTTTGTTTGCTGCGCTTATTTTTGCTCGAGTTTCATCTGAAAAAGTTTTACCTTTATGCACTGCACTTATTTTTGCTTTAGTTTCTTCAGAAAGAGATCCTCTTTTTTGACCTTTTCTTGCAGCACTTATTTTAGCTTTATGTTCTTCTGATTTAGGTATTCTCATTTTAGCTATAGCTTCTTCACTATGTTTTTTACCATACATACCATTATTTTCTCCTTTTGAATGTTCTGACCCTAAAGTACAAAAGGTTTTACCAGTATGTTTATTCATACAATTAGGATCTTTCCAATCTAGTTTAACTTGAGTAATCATATAGTGTTCATCTTCATTGGCTTCTTCTCGAGTATTATATTGGGCTATGATTTCTTTAATACATAAAGCCTTTTCCTCTTTAGTTAATTTCCAACTTTTCATCGATCCCTTGTAAGGATCTAATACTGGATTGCATTTACAAGATCTAACACCGATATAGTAAAATCCAGTGCTTGGTTGAATTATTTTGTAAGTGTAGTGATATGTCATATAGTTTCTTTTTTAAATTTAACATTTAAGTCATATTTTTTAAATTCACGTGTTAATGCCTTTTCTATTTTTTCTTTATATTCGACAGGCACTATAATAGAATCATGTCTAGTTAAAACTGGATAAGGTAATGATTTAGCTACTTTAATAAAAATGGCAGCTTCAATGGATTGCAAACGATTCCATAACAGTAGACTTTGATCCATTGCCTTTGCTTCTTCATCTGAATTAGCTTTGTATTTATTTATTTGTTCACTTAAACCTGGATAAACAGTATCTAAAGTTTTAGCCATTTTATCATCTATCTTTTTGTTATTAAAAAATATTTTAGCATATGATAAAACTTTAAATGCATCTCTTTTAATGTTAAGGAAGAAAGCCATTTTATCGTAAAATGTTCCATTTTCACAGTCTTGTTTAAACTGAGCATTATCGATTAAAGATGATAAAAGTAGAGGTTGGCAGTTAGCTGCATCTGCTTCTGCAACTGTATTACCATTCAATGTTAAGTGTGGTAAACAAAGTTTAGGTAAGTTAGCTATAGATGAGTAGATTCTGCCTGTGTCTGCTTCTTTAAAGAAGTGAATTCCTAAATTAATTTTTATAGCTTTAATCATGATAGACATTAAACGTTTATGGTCAAGTATAACATCCCATGATTTGGTATTCCATTTATTAGATTTAGTAGTGTATGATTCACCAAGTTTACTTTGTAAGTCAGTTAACAATGTAGATAAATTAATCTTAGCTAAATATAAATCTTTGATTAATTTACTGTGTTTAGGATTTTCTAAAATTAAATTTTCGATAACATTTTCATTCTTTAAAAATAATTTAAAATCTAAATCTACTAATTGGTAAGTCGAGTATTTATTTTCTGGATTAGGTCTATATGATTTACTGAATTCACCTACTTTATATTTCGAATTATCTTCGATTAAATTAGACTTAATTAATAAGTTTTTAATTTGAGTGTATTGGAATACCTTACCATTAAGTTTAATTTGGAATTTTTGTAATCTTTCTCTACTAATATTAGCATAGATATTATCGATTTTAGAATCACCGAATTCTTTTTCTTTTTTAGACTTTTCTATTTCATGTTCTTCTAAAATAAAAAGCCACATTTCACAACATACTTGAAATAGCTTTAATTTACTGCTACTTTGTAGTGTAGGATAATCTTTTGAGATTTGGTTAGTAACTGAATCTATTACTAATACCGGAATTGGAACTGTCATAATTTTATATCTTCTTTTTAGTTAATCTTCATGTTAACCGAGGAAGAAACCAGAGGTGATCAGGCCTCTGGAACTCGGTGTAGTATACTACAATGTTAATCTAAATATTAATACGTTTTTTAATATAGTTTATTTATCTGAATGATATAGTTATTTTATGCTATTTTTGAAAAAAAGTTTTATTTATTTTTTGAAGTGATAAAAAGGTATACACAACTGTATTATATCTTCTTGTATCGATCTTGAATGATAAATTAATTTTTTAAATTTTTTTTTTTTTTTTTAAATTAAATTGAATTAGAAAAATATGATAGTCAAGCCTACGGCTTTCCAATTAAGAGAAATACCTATCATTTTTATTGAGTGCATAGGTTCGACTATGACTTGACATCCATTTCTTTTCCATTCTAAGTAGAAGTTGTCTGAATCCTTTTTCGAGTGCTTTGCCTTTTAATTTGGTCTCTTCTTTGAACTGGGTCAATGTGAAAATTTCTAGGATTTGGAATTGCCATTCACTCGGATTAGTGGAATTCCAAAGTTGTGCGAATCGTGGACTTGAGTGTGTGCCGTTGGTTAGGCCTGTGTAATGGGATTGCCATCTATTGAATATGCTAACAGACATACCGATATAATATTGCTCACTCGGTAAATGTGTTATTTTGTAGATTCCACCTACTTTAGTTTCAAAATGCGACATAATAAAAAAGGGCCGATTTGTTCGACCCTCGAAAAAAACAAAAAAAATTAAAAATGACTTGATTAACGAACCGATCAAGTATTAAATCTTCGATAGTTATATGTACGGAAGATTATGAATTATTTATCTGAGTACCATTTTTGATTTTAATAAATATAACAAAACTTTATGAAACAGACAAGAAAAATATACATACCACAAGACCATTTAGATTTATTCTTACCTTGGTTAGATATCACTGATTGTGGTGACTCAATTGAACTCTATATGTACAACCATGCAGCTGATGGTGCAAACCTAGAAGTATCCGGTAACAAAGATGAGGTAGAACCTTTTATAGATTTATTAATCGAGTATCTCAAACTAGAAATTTGCTACGAATCACTAGATGACATCTGAGCCACTCTAATGCATTTCTAATATAATCTATTAGCTTGACAGTAAAGTGCCTTAAACACAACACCTGGTTATTTTCACTTTTTTTTAATTTTTTTTCAAAAAATGAACATTTTTGCAATAGTTCTTTTATATATAAACTATACCAAAAACAACAATGGTATAAACAAAACAAAAAAATTAACATAAAAATGGAAAACATTAACGAACAATGGAAAACTTTCAAACAAAGCCGAGACAGAAATAGTCTTACAAGATTTAACAATTGGCAGGTTAGCGATCAAGGTAATATACGAATTGTATATTCAACTGGTGAAATTCGATATCCAAAAATACATGAATGTGGTGGTCACGAAGAGAGTGGTCGATACAAATGCCTTTCAATCAATGATTTTAAATATGTGCATCGAATTGTGGCACAAGAATTCTGTTACAATCCAGGTGGTTCAGATATGACAGTCGATCATATCAATGGTAATAAACACGATAACCGAGCTACTAATTTAAGATGGGTTACAATAGGTGATAACATTAGATTTTATAAACAATCAAAAAAACAACGAGCATGAAAAACATTAGATTAGCAATCAAGCAATTTATTTTAGATTATCAAGGTAACGAAAAAATAACTCAACAATTGATAGCCGAAAATATAGGCAGATGCAGACATTCAATCGTTAATCATTGGGATGATGAATTAAACGAACTAAAAAAACAATACAACAAAAAACTAAAAATAAAATTATTCTATGAAGGCAATACACGAATTACACATGAATCGAATTAAAAACGAAATATTAGAGATTCAAATAAAGGTAATGGAAGCTAAAGAACTAATTTCAGATATAGATGGTTATTTAGAAAGCTTAACTGATCGTACATTTGATATGATGAATACCATGAACGAAATGAAAGAATTAACAAAAGAATTTAAAAATGAAAAATAAAATGGTTGCGGCATGGACCGTAGAAGAATTTAAAAAAGCTATTGAAAAAGCTGAAAAAGGTAGTTTTATAGTACTTACACTTGATTATCAATTAGTATTTGTACATGAATCAGATGTTCCAGGCTTTATAGAACAATTCAAATAATTGTTAATAACTTTTGATGGTAGGATTTTTATTCTACCATTTTTTGTATTATTTTTATACTATAATTAAAAAACAAAATTATGGAAACTTCAAAAAACATTTACGAGCAATTAGGTATTACGTACGACTGCTACTCTTATGTTACACCTGTTCACCGTGTTAATTTATTCGGATTCGATAAGGTAATTTTTACTGTAGATTTTGCTGATATGGATTGCTTTACAAAAGCTGATATCGATGAATTTTGTAAAAATTTTGATGTTACTTTTATCGAAACTCAACGAGTAGTTATCAATGGTGTTAAAACAAGCCTTAGTTACTGTATGCAAGATACATTCCAATTCGTTGAAAATTATAATGCTTAAAAAAGAGGAGTTTAGTGCTCCTCTTTTTAGTATTTAATATCTTTAAATTTACCATTTACAGTTTCAAACGTTTCTTGTAAATCTTTTGGTAACAAATCAACTGCTACGCTAAACACATCTAAACAAGCTAACAATTTGTCAAAATTTGTGTAATGGTATGTTGAACTAAAAATAGCATCAGTTCTTCTAAAAAATGATTGAATTACAGGATTCCTAAACCTTTCAAATAATTCAATAACATATTCAACATCATTTTTAGGAATTCCTTTATCTAACCATTTATTTCTAGTTGCAAAAATGTATTCGTCATGCATAGTAGTAAGTGCAGTTAAAACTTTAGCTTTTAATTCGTCAGAATTCATTTTTTCGTTAGTTTCATCTATCAATTTACTAAAATGTACTGTACACACATCACATTTAAAATTTGTAAAATCTTGACACATTCTAGTTTTTGATAAATCAAATTCTCCATCACTATAAAATCGGATCACTTTAATGTCTTGTTTAACTCTATTAAAAGTGTTAAAAATATCATGTGATTTTAAATTTGTTATTTGTTCGTCAGGTCCTAGTTTCTTATTAATTATTTTTTTGACTACTGAATCAATAGGCTCTTTAAATTTCCAGTAAAGTAAACCTAACAAAATAATTATAGAAGTTAATACAGGTCCTAATCCTAATCCTTGTATTAATTTTATCCATTCCATTTTTTAAATTCACTTATTTTATTTGTGCCTAAATCACCTATAGCTACACCTTGTGCAACAGCAGATTTTTTAGCATCTTTAATGCTACTCTCATCATTAGGATTGTAAATATAGCACTTTCCTTGGTCACCCCATTTGTAACCAGGTTTTCCTTCATTTTGACATCGTTTGATTGGCATTAGATTGTTCCTCCTTCCTGATAACGGATATTTTGTTCAATCAAATATTGATGTACTGCTGCACCAACTGATGGATTCGTACCAACATCACCCCAAGGACCAGCAGTTTTAGTTGATGCATTTCCATACCTTACGTTATCAAATAAGGCTTCATCAACATTGAAGTAAGTGTAGGTTCCACCACCCCAAAATTCAATTACAAGTTCACGCATAATTGAATCATATTTCATTCGTTTTACATTAGTGGATTGAACATTTGCAGTAACAGTCCATAATCTAATACGATTTATTCTATCAATTATATTTTCCTTTTCCATAGTAGTATAAATTTTTTGGATCTACTGGATTGTCAAGGTAAATGTCACTATCCCAGTCTGTTGATACATTTGGTGATGGATTGTTATCCATTGACCATGCATATAAAGGAAATTGATTACGATTATCACAAAGGAACTGTGCGATGCGTGTCGCATAGTACTCACTTCGATTTGCTAACTCGTCACGTAAATATTTAACTTCACTTAAAGGTGCTGCATCAAAGTTATCTCCTTTTAATTTAACAATACCACCATTTCTCATTTTAGTTGATAAGAATGGAATTGCCTCAAATGCACAACGATATGCAATCATAGGTTTAAGCAAAGCAACTAAATCAATTTCAATTTGACTTAAAGTTTGTGCAATAAATTTACTTTTTAAATCAGCAAATAAATCATTACCAAGTAGTTCACGAGCCCAAACTTCTTCGGCTAATTGCAAATGCGGTAAGATGTCTTTAACATCTATGTTATTATTTAGTGGTGTGAATTCTTTTAAGTAATTCTCACTACAGAAAGATTGGTATGCCATATTATTTTATTTTTTTAATTCCAGTTCATGTATTCTTTTAATTCATCATAATCATTATTGAATCCATTTTTTGTACCATCCCAACCAAAACGATTAGGCACACTAAAATTTCGATTTAAATGATCGCATATTACTGCTTCAATTGCACAACTTTCCCATTCTTCAGCTTCTTCTCTTGTGTCAAATTCCATATAAATTTGTTTGACTAGATTAGGTGAGTTTGGTTTCCAAGTTACCATAGAACCCATATAAGGATCGTCTTCAGGTAGGCATTTGCAGGATCTAACGCCAATGTAATACTCTCCAGTTTTTGTATCGTAAATTTTATAAGTGTAGTGGTGCATTCATTTTTTTCTATTTTTAGCAGATTCTCTAAGTTTTGCTTTATGGTCCTCGGATAAAGGACCTTTCTTTTTACCTTTATTCGCTGCACTTATTTTAGCTCGATGCTCATCAGTTTTAGCTATACCTTTTTTAGATAAACCAATATTAGATTTTACTTGATCAGACAAAGTTCTACCTTTAAGTGATTCACTAATTTTTTTCTTAGTTTCATCTGATAAGATTCTACCTTTACAAGTTGCAATACCTAAAGTACAATATACATTACTGGTTCTTGCATTTTTACAATTAGGATCTTTCCAATCCTTTTTAACTTGTATAATCATGAATTCTTCATCTGCATTAGCTTCCTCTCTTGTATCGTATTGTGCTATAATTTCCTTTGTGCATAAAGCCTTTTCTTCTTTTGTAAGTTTCCAGCTACGCATAGATCCCATGTAAGGATCTTTTAATGGATCAACATGACAAGACCTAACACCAATATAATAAAATCCAGTGCTAGGTTGAGTTATTTTATAAGTATAATGTTTCATAATTATTCTATGATTTATCTATCTAGATTTTTAAATAATTATTAACAATTATTGAGGAGCTTTAAACTCTAATGGTGTTATTTTGTACTTAACGTCAAATCCATTAGCTAATAAAATTCGATTGACTGTATTTTCAATTACACGTTGTTCAGGTCGAATTACGAATGCTTCGAATGCTGCAACCTTAACACCAAAATCACCTGTTCCTAATTGACCAGGAATAGCAATACCAAATAGTTCAGGTGTAGTTACTCTACCACCAGTTAATATTTTAGTTGTAATTTGGTCAGCAATAACAGTAAATTGCTTGTCTACATTTTGAGTAGCGATTGGCTCAATGTCTGGTGCAAGTTCTTTACCGTCAGAGAAAACAACCATTGCTTTACCGGAATTTTTAACTCCACTATATGATTTTTTTAAACCATTTACAATAGAATCACGTTCTTCCTTATTTTTAGGTTTACGGTAAAATTTAACTAAAATTGAAGGATTAAATCCATTTTCAATTAAAGATTTGTAATAAAGTCCTGTGCTGGCTTCAAGATTAATCCAATCGATTGCAGCAAGATATTGTGGTTCACCATAGTATTCATTAGATACAGTTTGACAAGGAACATACAAAAGTTGTCTAAAATTTTCTCCGTCAGATTCTTCAAATGCATATATTTCTTTTATTTCTTCGTATCGATTTGACCAGTCTCTACTATAGTACCAGCAATCAACAAAGTTTTCTTTGTATTTACCTGATCTTAAAGTAGCTGGATCGACTCTATTTACTTTAATAATTCGTTTAAAATCTAATGACCAAATAATTTCGTATGCAAAAGCACCATAAATTTGTTGGTCTAATGTAGTCTCATACATTTGATTGTTAATTTGATTAATAAGCTGTGCTACTTGCATTTTAGCTTTTTCATCTAAATGGTCATCTTGTAAAGTGTAACCATTACCAACAATCATTAATGATTTAGTTTTTACTATCGCTTGATGTGTAGGCGATGTGTTATAAAGTTGTTGTAAGTATTGTGGATATAAATTATCATAACCATACTCAACCCAATCCTTACCTCTGACTTCCTTAATAACAGGCAAATCAGTTTCCATAGTAAAACTCATTGATCCAAAATGTTCTCTATCAACTGATTTAGGTTGACTCACTTCAGGTGTAGTTTTACTAAAATTAAATTTGTCAAAAATTCCCATAGTTTTTATTTTATTTATAAATTTCATTAATTGGTGCATTATCAGTACCTTCAACCCAAACTCGACCTGTTTCGATTAAAGTACTGCCTGTTGGTACTTCAGGTAATTCTGTAGGTACTGGAAAAGGGCATTTCCATATATTGTATGTCCAGTGTCTATTAGTTCCTGTAAGTGTTACATAACCAATCAAAGGATCATTGGCTCCTTCAGCGAACTCAATAGTAGTTTGTCTCCAAGAAACATTTGTTACACTCATTGGTTTCATACAAATAGATTCACCAGTTTCATCTGCTACCCATTCAACCATTAACCACCCAGACACATAATCTTGTGCTAAAGGACCATTTAATGTTACACTAAATGTATTAGGGCTATCTTTTGTTACTATTATCATTTCGTTTTATTTATTTATTCGAATCAAATTCGTTAATAAGACAGTAAGTTACATTATGCTGTTTTTTCAACATATTGATAATCATAGCATACTTTTCAACATTGTTAGCCACCTGACAGCCAGCAGACCATCCATCAATTGATTCTCTTACAAGTTTAGAATCTAAATCATAACTTACAGTATGAAAATTAATACCATAATTTGAACCAACAATTGGTGCACCTAATTCTTCTGCTTTTTTATCTCGATCACCATCTCTGTAAACAATAAAAGGACCAACCTGTCTTAATGCTGGCATTTTACCCATGTGTAAACCATATCTCCAAACTCCATAGTACCATTCATCAGCCTTAACAACTGCAGCACCTACTTTATTGTATTTTAAGAATCCACCTTCAAGTATAGGAGCACCAGGATTTGTTGTACAAGAAGTCATTGTAATAAACTTCTCGCCACAAAAAATATAAAACTTATCATCAAACTTATTAGGTGTGTCTTCGTTGCTTCTAACACCAAGAATCCAATAATCATTAGGTATTGATTTGAACGATTTTAAAGTTTTAACTCGTTTTAATAATTGATCGTCTGTATAATTTCGTACCATAATTTTGATTTTTTTAAAAAGGGCCGAAGCCCTTTATTTATGCGTTAATTAAGAAAAGACTTAATGCATTTGCGGTTACCTCTAAAGCTTGAATAGCTTCTTCTGCAGTCAATACAATTGCATAACCATTTTTATCTGATTTAGTAACTCCACTTCCACCAGTAATTTCAGTAGCATAAAGACCACTGTCACTACCTAATAGCCAATAAAGACCATTTGAGTCAAGTACAATTGCAAGTAATTGTTTTTGTCCTGCAATTAAACTTTCAATTGCTTCACGTTTTGAAGTTTCTCTACGTTGTAACATTAAATTAACTTTTTGGTCATAATAAGTAGATTGATTTTCTAAGTTAATCATTGCATTTTCTTCAAATGATGAAGTGTTACGGTTAAACGCAAATTCAAAGAAAGGGTTACCAATAAATACATTTTGATTTTGTATAATTAATGGTACAGTTGTACTTACTATAGGTTGGAATCCATAAGCAGTCCAATCTGGTGTAATAGTTGTGTTACCTCCTGCAAAAGTAGCAGAAATAATTGAAAATGTGATTGAATAGTTATTACCTAATGAATCAAAATAAGTAGCACTAACTTTATCACCTGGTTGTAATAAAGGAGTTGCATCACCAGGAAATACAACTGTTGTCAATACATAAGTACCTCCACCTACATTTGTTGTATTCCATGTAGCATTACCTGCAGCAATAAAATAATTATTGTTATTATTAAATGAAGTGATTTGACCACTACCATTTCTAGTATAGCTTAATTGTGACCAATCTGCTAACCAAATTTTTCTTACACCACCAGTGTTAGTGTCACAACTTTTTGCGATTGCTCCTGTAAGAGCTGAACATATTGCCATAATTTTAAAATTTATTTTATGAAAAAAGGGCTCAACTCCAAAACGGAGGAGCCCTTCTTATTAAGTTTAAGTATTATTAAGCAGCAGTGATAATAGCTGAAATAATAGTTGAATCTACTTCGAAAGCTTGAGCTGGTTCTTCAGCAGTCAATTTAATAGAGTAACCGTTTTTATCTGCTTTAGCAACACCTGAACCACCAGTGATTTCAGTAGCGTAAGCTCCTTCAGCTTTACCGAATAACCAGTAAATACCGTTAGAATCTAAAACGATAACCATTAATTGTTTTTGACCTGCAACTAATTTCTCGATTGCATCTCTTTTAGCAGATTCTCTACGAGCTAACTCTAAAGAAACTGTTTGAGCGAAGAATGTTGAACCATTTTCCAAGTTAACATTTACTACTTCTTCAAAAGATGAAGTGTTTCTATTGAATGCAAATTCATAGAATTTAGTAGAAGCAGCCATAGTGATTGCAGAAATTTTAGCTGGAGTACCAGAAGTTGTAATACCTGTTACATTACCAAAGTCTGCAATATACATTTTTTTAATTCCACCTGTGTTAGTATCACAGCTTTTTGCGATTGCACCTGAAAGTGCTGAACATATTGCCATAGTGTATAATTTTTATTTTAATTTAAAAAGGAGGACTTTCACCTCCTTGGTTTTAAGTTCTATTATAATTTGTAAAGAACGATTTCTGATCCGTAGATGTAATCTACACCGAATTTGAATTCACCAACCATACGTACAGTAGGCTCACCAGTTACATTTCCTTGTGGAAGAACTTGTACTTCTTCAAAATCCGAAACAAGGTCAGTTAACAATACAAAGTTTGATTTTTGACCAGCAACGATTTGGTTAGCAGCCATACCTGGAGCTTCTAATACAGGAACACCTAAGTAGAATAACTCGTTGTAGTTTTGCATGAAGTTAGTCTCAGCAGAAGCAGAAGCTAAAGCTTGTTTGTATAATTTCCAAGCTGCAGATCCAACATAGATAACTAAATCTTCTTTGTTGATTAATTGAGCAGGAATTGCATCGTAAACTAAACCGATTTTAGAAACGATATTAGCAGAAGTTAAAGCAGCAGGAGTTGGGATATCAATAACTGCACCATCAGCTAACAATTTTTTAGTTAAACCGTCAGCTCTCATCAAAGGATAAGTAACAGAAGCAGTATCACCTTGCCATACGATTTTTTCTAAGTCGTTAGCAGTTTGTTTAGCAACTTGAGAAAGTAAGTAAGCTTCAACAGTAGCAGGCATAACTTCTGCATTGTTAGATCCTGGTCTCATCAATTGAGATAAGTAATCAGTTTCAAAAGTTCTTTTACAGTAAGATAAGTTGATTTTGATTGGTTCAACTTCGAAAGATTTTTGAGATAAAGTACCTTCACCTGTAGCAGAGAATGTACAATCTGCATCTTGAAGAATGTTACCTAAATCTAATTTAGCTAATTTGATTTTTGATTTAACGTTAGGAACTAATTTGAAAGTAGAAGATGATTTACCAGTCAATAAAGCAGCTGAGTAAAATCCTTCTGCATCGATTCCGTAGAAAGTTGTGTTGTCTGTGAAAGCCAACTTAAAATTTTTGTTATTCATAATTTAACTTTTATTTTATTTATTTATTTACTTTTGAGAAAAAATTAATTTTTGACAATAATTTCTCTTCAGTTTTTGTTTTAGCATCAATGTGGTCATTTTTAGTTGTTAATGAAGGAGCTCCAGCAGCAGATGCTAATTTTTCTACTTGAGTCTTCAATTCTTCGATTTGTGCACTATAATCTTCAGGCATTTCTGGCATTTCAACTTCATGTTGCTCAAGAACATCAATTCTTGTAGCTAATTCAGCAATCAATGAACGGAATTCATCTAATGCTGGTTGAATAGCAGCCATAACTTCTGCAGGATCTAATGCTAATTTTTCAGTTTCAGTTACAGTTTCAGTTTCTGTTTCGGTATCAGTAGACATTGCTTCAATTTTTTCAATTTTAACAATTTTTCCTTCTTCATCAACAGTGATTTTAGTACCATCTTCTAGTTCGTGTTCACCTGCCGGAGCAAAGTCTTCACCAACTCGAGCAATAGCACCTTCAACCAAATCACCTTCGATTGTAACTACAACTCCATTTTTAGTTTTTACTTCCATGAATTTGTTATTATTTTGTTCTGTATATTTATCTCCTTCTTCTGAAGATAATTTTTTTAATTGTGCAGCTTTCTTTTCAGCCCATGCAATACCTGCATCTCCACCCCATGCATCCCACATAATTCCACCACATCCTTCATCATAAGGTACATCTTTGTATTGTGCATGTCTTTGAAAAGCTGACATTCTGTTAATTGTTTCTTCACTAATAGGTTCTCCATTTGCTAACTGACGAGCACGTGTCCAACCTACAGGTGTACCACAATCACTACCATTTTTTTCTTTCCAATCTAATGCTCTTTTAGCAGCATTACGAGCAGCTTCAGGATAGTCTGTGTATGACTCTAGATAATATGTTTCTGATTGTTTTGCGAACTCAAGTAATTCAATTCCACATTGAATTTCTACTGAAAATCCTTTTACATTTTCAGTTTTTACTTCACTCATCCAAAAGTCTGAATTTTCTACCTTTACACCACCAAACCAGGTACCTTCAGGAAGTTCAAATCCATATGATTCGCTAGCATCAGGTTTACGTACTATCCAGTTTTCTGCTAAGTAAGCTTCTACTGCTGTACCTGAATGGTTAATGTTAAAGATATCATTTACCTTTGATTTGTTGTATCTCAATACAATTTCTTCTATAGTTTCTTTTTCAAATACAATATTGTATTCTTGACCAGTCTTTTCATCTCTTCGGTAAATCAATTTACCAGGAATAAGCAATGGTCCATAAAGCATTTGTTTGTCTGCATTAGCAGCAAATTGCATATGTACCTCTTTAGATAACTTAATCCAATCAACTTCAATTGCTGGTTGGTCAACTAAACTTACTGCATAAACAGCAGTTTCGTTACCAGGTTTCAATTTAATTCGATAAGTAGGTAATTTTTCCATAATTTATTTATCTATTTTTATTTTGAAAATGTTTAAAAAGTTGTTCTTTTTTCAATTTTTCGTTGGTTTCTTTGTGCACGAGTCACTTCAGATTCATTTACATATGTTAGAATTGGCTTATTTGCAAATTCTCTAAGCATTCCTTTAATTTCTGTAAAGTCAGTTGAATTATTCATAGTTACAGGTGTAGTAGGTAAAGTACCACCATCTGCAAATTTAACACCACCACCTGCTTCATTTATTGCACTTAACATAGGTGCAAACATTTTAGTTGACTTTTTATTTATGATAGCTTCACCACCTTCAAGTTCACCATAAGCAGTTTTTATTCCACCTTGTGCATGTGAAGGTCCATCAAGTATACCACCTTTTGCAAATTCTGGTGCAGCCTCATCTAATACTAATGCAGTTTGTACTCCAGCAGCAGCAACTATAATTCCTGATAAAATAGCACCTAATACTGGACCAAATTGAGCAAATGATTGCATAACACCTTGTGCAGTACTTATTACAATGTTAGATACAGCAGCAGCTTTTTGAGCATTAAATGCTTTTCTTTTTTCTTCTGCAGCTTTTGCATTATATTCATCTTCTATTGCCTGTCTTGCAGCAGCAACCTCTGCTTTACGATTGAGTTCAATATAATCAGCAGTCTCTGCGTTATTCAATCTCATTTCTTCAATAGTTTGTGCCTGATCAAAAGCTTCAAGTCTAGCTTCTCTTTCTCGGTTAATTTGTGCTATATTTACATCTGCTTCTCTACTAGCAAATTCAGCATATGCATCAAGTGAAGTTCTTAACAAATTAACAGTTTCTTGATAAATTTGTTTTTTGCCTTGAAGAATTTTTTGATTTTTTTGTTCTTCAATTTGTACTTGTGTTAAAGCACCATCTTCAGTAATCTTTTTAAGGTTGTTTTGATGATCCTTTTCAAGTTTTTCTAATTGAGCTTTTTGACCAGCAGCAAATGCAACAGGATCTTCACCTTTAGCTGGTTGTGCTTCTTTTAATTTTTTTCTTTCACTTTCAAATCTAGCCTTTTCAATATCTAATTGTGATGTTAATCTACCACTTAATTGTAACAAAGCCTTTTCAAATTCAGTCTCATAATTGTCAGTATTGAATAGTTTTTCAACCCAACTTCTACCATAATCTTCAAATCGTTTAGCATCTTCTTGTAAAATATCACCAATTTTACTTGATGTACTCAAATATGTTTGAATAGTTTGTGCTTCTTTTTCGTATGGATCTTGAATTTGATTTATTTTATCTAATAAGTCCTTTCTTTCAGCTAAAATCTCGTTAATTTTTTGAGATGATTTTGATTGCTCATTTAAGAATTTACTTAACTCTTCATTTTGTGTTTGTATTTCTACAGTTTGACCAAATAATAACTCATTTTTTTCTTTAGCATATTCAACACCTAACTTTTCAGCTTTCATGTGATTTTTAAGGCTTTCACCATAAATTGCACTTACCACATTTTGTTGAACTAAAAGTCTATAAAATTCTTTAATTGTATCAACAGATTCAATCGATAATTGATATTCTTCTTGACTAATTTGGTTACTGTCTCTTAACCCTATAAGTAATTTTTCTCTATCACCAACCTGACCTTTTAACAATGCATTAACTTTTTCTTCAATTATAACTCTTTTGTTTGTAAATTCAAGTGCTTTAATTGTGTCAGTTAAAGTAGTGTCACCAAATTCTTTTGCTAATTCAATTTCTTGTTGAGTAGCACCTACACCTAATTGTTTTTCCTTTTGTATTTTAAGTACTAAAGCGTAAAGTTCTTCGGCTTGTTTTTTATTAACCTCGTTAAGTTCAATGTTAAGTTTACCACGACTTACATCATACAAATTAAGGTCTTTAGTTTCCTCAATAAGTTGTTGGTTACCTTTTACTGCATCAGAAATTCCTTTTCTTTGTCTTTGGTAAATCGCTTCTAACTCCTTACCATAGTCTGAAGTTTCATCATTTAAAAGTCTTTGAATTTCAGTTAAAGCCTTAACATTTTGTTCTACATTTTTAATTTGTATTGGTGAACTAGCCTCAGGAAATTTATAAGCAAATTGATTCTTTCTAAGTAAAACAGATACCTTTTGGTTGTAACTAATCAAATTAGATTCAGCTAAATCAAGGTTTGCTTGTAAATCTGCAAGGTCTTGTTGTCTTGCATTTTCTCTAATTTCTGCAAGTTTAGCTTGAATTTCAATTTCTTTTTGTGCCTTAACTTTATTTGAGTCTTGTATAAGGTTTTGTCCTTTTGTATCGTAAGTCTCAATAATTTTAAGTTTAAGATCTTCTCCTTTTTTCAATTCAGCCTGATATTCAGCACTTCCTTTTTTGTATTGAGCAAGTACTTTATCAATTCTATCTTGTGCAGAAGCTAATTCTTCTTTTTCTGCCTCATCATTTTTAGCAATAAGAGTATTTAATAACTGGTCTTGTTGTGCATTAAAAGCTGCCAAATAAGCATTATTGTAAGCCTCAAACTCAGCAAATTTTTCGTTATAGTAATTTTCATCATTTTTTAACTGTGCTTCTTGTAAGTCAAGTTGAGCATTAATTAAATCATCTGCATATTTATTGTATAATTCATCTAAAGTATCTAAAGCCTTTTTAGTATTATTAGTTATTTTAGTGTTTGTCTTTTCAGTATTGTCTGCAGTCTTTAAACCAGTTGCATCAATTTTTTCACTAAGTTTAAGTGATGAATTAACATAACCTTGAAGTCTTTTGTCTGCTGCATCTAATTGTGCTTTTAAACCATCAACAACTTCATACTGTAATTCTAAGGCAATTCTTAAATCTCTACCTGTATCTTTGTAACCAGCTCTTTTTCTAGCTTCAATAGATTCATTTAAAGCAGCTTGCTCTTTTGCTAATTCCTTTTCAAGTTTATATTGTTTTGCTACGTTTTCTTGTATTAGCTTTTCATTCGCTTGTAATGCATATTTAGTTTTAAGGAAATTAATATAGTCCTTTAATGAATTTGTTACCTGATCTTGGAATTTCTTTTCATCATCTAAATTCTTCAAAGTTGTACCATAAGTTGCATTAATTTTTGTAATTAATTCAAGTCTTTCTTTAGATTTAGGTACAGATTTAGATAACTGCTCAGACAAAATAATATATGCACTAGCTTCTTTAGCAACATATTCACCACCAGCTTTAATTTGTTCTTGTCTAGCCTTTTCAATTGCAACAAGTTTTTTCTTTTCATCTGCTGCTTTCTTTTCAGCTTCAACTTGTTCATCTGTTTTAGTAGTAAATAATGCATATGCAGCAGTAAGTGCACCTACTACACCAATAAGAATACCCATTGGACTTGCCTTTTGAACAAGATTTAAAATCCTTTGTTTAACCGTAAGTCCTTCAACAGCAGCACCTTCAGCTATTGTTAAATCAATACCTAATTTTTTTAAAGTATTTGTTAACAGGATGTTAGCCGCACTTTCTTTTTGAACAAGATTACCGATGGCTTGTAATGAGTTAAGTGCAGTTTGTGCAATTTGTAGTTTTTTTATCGCTTCAGTAGCACTTTCACTACCTACACCTAAAGCTTCAAGTCCAGATTGAACTAAACCGAATGATGCAGCAATACCTTCACCTATTTCAGTAAGTCCTGAAAGGGTTCTTAAGTCATCTGCATAAAATTGTGTTTGAGCTCTTAAATCTGCCATTTGATCTCTTAATCCACCGGCAGCTGCTGCAACTTGATTAAATGCATCACTACCTTCACCTAATTGGTTAAGTGCTGATTGTAGATCTTTTAAGGCTTTTCTTTGTTCTCCGATAGTTTTTGCTGATTCTGCTGCATTAATCAACAAGTCTATTTTAATTTGGTTGTCTGCCATTATTAAAGTTTTATTTTATTTATTTATTCAGGCTATTTTATTCATTGTTACAATAACTGATGGAATTCCAGGTTTAAGTGCATCAGGTGCTACAGCTTTAATTTGAACTCCTGAATCAGTAACATAATACATTATATTTATATAATCTTCTGCTGCTAAATCTATAAACCAATTCCATGCAGGTATAATTTCAGCAGTTGTTCCTTGAATTGCAACTTCACTAGCACTGTAAGGTACATCAACACCATTCTTTCTTAACCAAATGTAAATGTGATGGCCTGAACCTGATGCTTGATCTAACTGAGCTGAAAATTGAACATTGTAGGTTCCTGCAGCCTGTACTTCAAAATTAGAACCAAATTTCTTTAAGATTCCATTACCACTTCCACTATCACAATACATCGGAGTAGGTGTATTTGCAGTAGTAGTTTGATTAGTTGTATCATACCAAGATCCATAAACAGGTGTAAATGAACCTCCACCAAATGTATGTGTTTGTGCAAGATTCCAATCATATTGTCCAGCTGCTTGATTGTATGTTCCAATGTTAAATTCCATCACTTTAAGGACGTCTAGTGACTTATCCCAGTCCATGATGTATTTCTTATTAGAATCGCTTAAAAGTACGCTCATATGTCTTCTATTTATTTAAAGGAAGTGCTATTAAACACTTCCTAATTGATATTCGTCTCTGATTTCCTGTGGAATGCTATCGCTATAATGAAATATGTGATACATTATAGGTGTTTGTTCAGCAATTAATCTATCTAAATCAGCCAATGCTTCAGATTCATTTGGATAAGTAACAAATGTTGCTAAATAATCATCTATTTGCTGATCACTAGGTCTTAGACAAGTTTGTGTTTGTCCATCTCTCAATACTGTAAAGGTAGATGATAAAGTAAATGTTTTCATATCTTATTTATTTATATTTTTATGCTGTTATATCTGAGCAACCCCATTTATGTTGTTCCCATTGTCCTGTATTAGTAGTTGGTGTACCCATTACTCTAGCACTTTGAATTGCTAAACCTTGAGTAGTTGCAGGTAAATTAGTTGTAATTGTTCCTTCTGCAATATCACCAGTTTCTAAATTAGTTACTCGGTATTTAACTGAAGTTTCTCTAACACCATTGTAAATCTCAACTGCATACATTGTAGTCATTGCTGCTCCTGCAGTTCTATTAGCTGGGAAGTTAGCACCTAAATCAATTTTTGTACAAGTTCCAGTAGCATCGTTGTGCATTACTTGTAAGTTAGCATCAGCACCATCATTACCTACAAAGATACAGTTAGTTAAAGTACTTACTTGTATTAAACCAGCTCCACCTACTGCAATTTCTGATGTAGTTCCAATTAAACCGTGGAAGTTTTGACAAGTAGATCCATATGCAGTATCAGCAACTCTCCATGTACTAACAAATCTGAATCCTCCATGAATAAACCATTGTAAATCAGTAGAACGAATTGATGTTACACGTCCAGTTGAAACAATTGATGCGTAATATCTTAATCTACTAAATTTATTACCAAAGTTAGTTGAGCTAGGAGCAACTGCAATCGCTGAAGCATTATTTAATGTGTTAATACCACCATAAGTATCAGCAGTTGTACTATCAAAACGGAATGATCTACCTCTAAATATTTCCATTGGACTTATAGGTGGAATAAATGAACCACCTCCAACTGCATTATCAACATAAGCTTTATCAACAAGTGATCTAGTAGTAAAGTTTGCTGAATAGTCGTGGTTATATTGTAAACCTGCAAAGTTAGAGTTAGCAACAGTTGAGTTATAAGAACTATTAATTAAAATATTATCCTTATTGATTTGAGCATAAGTTTGATAACCATTACCAGTTGAAATTTGAGTCTCTTGGTAAAACAATTTAGCATAAATGTTAGTAACATCTAGTGAACTTCCTCTATATAAGTCAGAAGTTACATTGTAATCATCTCCAGTAATTGAAGCAGTACCATTATGTCCATTTCCTTGGAATAAACCTCTTTTGTAATCAGTAGCATTTGTAAATTTTTGATGAATAGCATCAATTTGATATTCAGTCAATTTAATGTCAGCTTCACCGGTTGAGTTTTCTAAACCGTAATTGTTATTGAATACAATATTTTGGTTACCTGAAGTGTTACCTGCACTTAATACTGATTGTAAAGTAGGTACAGCGCCAACTAAGCCATCAACATAAGCTTTGTCGACTAAAGATCTGGCCGTAAAGTTTGCTGACCAATCTGCTCCATATTTAATACCTGCAAATGTTGGTGATGATGAATATAGATCAAATGTATTTGTTCCTATATCCATTGAAATACCATTACCGCTAGTTCCGTCAGCAACATTAAAGCTCATCGAATTCCAATCCTGAACGAAGTTTGAATAATGGTTGTATATTCCACCTACTCTACTATTGAACAATTGAGTTTCTGAACCAGTAACAAGGATATGATTTTTAAAATCTCCTTCCCAAGTTCTTATGATAGGAGCCCATGCACCTGCACCTAAATCTTCAAATGTAAATCCAGCATCATCATATGTGTTACCAACCGCTCTAATAGCATCTGAGCCTGATGTGAATGAGTTATTATTTAATTCTATGTCAGTGTTATTTGTATTGTTACCATTAAGAAGTACTTGTCCTAATGTTAATCCTCCAGCAACAGTATCAACATAACCTTTATCAACTAAAGTTCTAGCTGTAAAATTTGCAGAATAATCATCATCATATTCAATACCTGGTCTTAAATTAGTTAATGAAGGATTGTTAACAATTATAAATCCAGGAGTAATATCAAATATTGTAAAATCTGTACCATCATTAGTATTTAAAGTGATATTGTTATCACCTTGTGTCATGAAAATATCTGCACCTGTATTATCAGCATTACGAGTTTGCATTCTAGCTATTCCAAAATCTTCTGCAGTAGTATTATCAACACCAACTCTAGAATATCCACCATTTGAATCACCGTGAATGTATGTCCATTTAATATCAGTAGAAACAGGATCTGTTGTAAATCTTAAACCAAAATCAGTAGTACTACCATGTATGATAGATTGGTTATTATCCATTATGATGCTATTAGCACCTGAATCATTACCATTAAGAAGTACTTGAGTTAAATTTAAACTAGAAGCAACCGTATCAACATAATTCTTATCAACTAATGAATATAAGTTAAAAGTTGATGAATAATCATTTTGGTATTGTAAACCTTTACCTAATGTATCACTAATAATACTATTTGTAGGTGATAAAGTAATATTAAAAATATTAGCTGAATCTTGAACATCAAAAATATATTGACTTGCATTTTGCTGATATTGAGATAATAATGGACCAGATTCAACTGTACTAATATAGCTATAAGGAGTCCAATTAGATCTTGAATATTCATTAGTAGATGTATCAATAGATTGTACACCTGTTCCAAAATTATTAACGTTAATATCAATTTCTATTGTATCAGTTATATTACCTACAGTATCGGTTAAAATAGTAGTTGCTCCTGCATTACCACCTTGGTCACCTGCAATACCAACTAACCAACTACCAGGAGTTCCTGTACCTACTACAAAATCGATAAGTACCGTAATATCATTACCAGCAACTTGTGGATAAGTCATTGAAGATGTAATCACACCTTCCATATAATGAGTAGCATCATGCCATAATCTTAATCTTGTTCCTGTGTTCCAACCAATATAAAGTGTAGTTGTGACAGGTAAAGTTACAGTTCCAGTTGCTAATGTAAATCCAGTCGAAGCATAACTAATAACCATGTAAGGAGTTGAACCAGCAGCACCAGTAGGACCTTGTGGACCAGTAGCACCAGTTTCACCAGTAGGTCCAGTTGTTACTGGTAAGTTAGTTAATTGTGAACCATCACCTATAAAATAATCAGCAGTTACACTACCAGTTACAATTAAATCTGTAAATTGAGTGATTGGTAATTGGAAAATTGTACCGTCTGCTAATTCTAAAGTAAATTCATTTAATGTATTATCCCAACCTATTGAAACAACAGGAGCACTTGCAATTGAACTTAAGTCAACTGAATAGGCATTAGTTGTATCATTTCTATCAAATTGAATTGTGTTACCAACTAAAGTAGCAGCAACAGTATAAGTGTCAGTTCCACCTGTAATTCCTGTAAGTTGTGAACCATCACCTATAAATGAAACAGCTTGAACATTACCATTAAAGGTTGCACCTGCATTTGTAACTATAGGAGCATTTATTTGAAGTTCTGATCCAATTGAATCTATATTATCTACATAAATAGTAGTATCGAATGTTACATCACTTTGAAATTGAGCAGTATTACCAACTACACCACCATTCCATGTAGCAACAATACCAGTAAGGTTTGATCCATCACCATAATAAGTAGATGCACTTACAGGTCCAGAGAATGAACCTGTTACACCTTGTACCTCATCACCATATATTATATCGGCATTGAATTCAGGACCAAATACAGGACCACCATATGTACCACCAGTAGATTTGTTAACAAAGTCACCAATAAATACACTTGTACCTCCTGTAGCACCAAAAGGAATAAGACCTGTTTGGGATCTCCACCATGCTAGATTGTCAGCACTATTTAAAAATATTTCTCCTACATAAAGGTCTGTAGGTAACCATGTTCCATCAGTATGGTCATCTGATAAAGGGATTGTAGGAACTACTCCAGGAATGGTAGAGTACTTCATTTGAATCCTTGAATTTTGTACAATCATATGTTATGTTTATTTTATTTATTCGAATTAGCTTTATATAATTGCCAGTGGTATACACAACTGTATTATATCGATCTTGAATTATAATATGTTATTTCTTAATTAAATTTTTTTTTTTTTTAATTTAAACTTAAATTAGAAAATATGATAGTCAAGCCTACGGCTTTCCAATTATTCAATATTTCCATTAATATATTCTTCAGGAGTCTGACTACCATAATTTCTTACTGAATTACTTCCTCCTTTAAGATTAGTGATGAGCCTAACCATATTGAATTGATTTTGGATTGCACTACTAGCATTAGGACCTGGGAATGCATCATCAATACCACCTCGGATCAAGTCGACTTGAGTGCGGATTTGTCCGTCTTTAATTATTGCACCATTAACATAACTTACATTACTTTCAGTTACTCTTAAACCACTACCAATTACTTGAGTATTTTCAACACCTGAAGCTATTATGTTGTTTGAGCCTAAAATAGAAACATTACTTACTTTTGCATTGACTAGGTTGTCATTACCATTAACCATTACTGGTCCATAAAGCTCATCTGCAATTTGATTATTAAATCCATTCAACATTACTAAATCACTAACAGGACTTAAATTGTTACCAACAATAGGTTCTTTTTTTCTGTATAATGGTAATCGGTCTTCAGATCTAACTGAATAAGTAGTTTGTATTTGGTTAGGTGTTATCCAAGGAGTACCTGAATAAACTGGCATAGTATTAACATTAGGTGTTACCCATGTACCTGCTATTGTACCAGCCCAAGGTCTTCCACCTCTAGGTGCTTCTTCATCAATATTCCAAGGAATAACTGGAGGGTATGAACCACCTCCTGGCTCTGGCCATTCAGGAAATACAGGAAATACAGGAGTAACAGGTGGTTTAGGTTGAACTGTAGGTACAAATCCACCAGGTACTGTATTAGAATTTGCTGTTTCGACTTTACTAAATCCAGTTTGAACATACAATCCGTAAGAAGGTTGGAATTGTGCATAATCAAATACACGAAGTAACTCAACATCAGCTATTTCAGTATCAACATCATAAGTCAATTTATTAACTCGGTAATGTACACCATCAACATGGTAATAATTCTTTAAATTAAACAAATTCATATCAAGTTGGCTCAACTTAACTCTACAAGCTAACATATGAGCATCAACATCTATAATACCATTTAACCAGTTTCTCCAATACTTATTGAATAGGTTATTGTTAGTAACAGTAGTCCATGTATAAGCCATATCCTTAGCTAAACCATAATTCAAATCTTCCTTAGGCATGTAAGGATTATCTAAATGTCCAGCATATGGATATTTTAATGTGAATGCTTCAGTATTAAAAACAGGTTTACCAGCTGAATCAACTCCTGATTGATAACCAATTTGAAAATCTACCCATTCGTTAATTAGTCCACCCCAAAATAGTAACCTCAATTTAGGATTTATTGGAGTTTTCTTATTGTTAGCATCACGTTTAGTATATGAAGGTAATATCAATCTTTGAGCAGTAACACTAGCATTGTTACTATTAAAATACTCTAATTCAACTAATGGTGTAGGCGAAAAGATAGGACTAATTACATTTTGATCTGTTATAAAATCAGAATCAATGGTAATAGTTTTTTCACCAAATATTTCTTGGTTATTTAATGTGTATCGTTCATTAGCCCAATCACTATCTTCTTTATATGTAAATTTGTACTCATTAGCAGTTAATTCATACAATGGATAAATTGTGTAATCGGATTTTCTATCTATTTTATGTGTCCAGTCATCACCATAAATACCACCTTGTCCTTTGTAACCGTAAAAGTCTTCATAAGGTTCGATTCTCAATGTTTTTTCTCTATCTGTTGGTTCCCAATATAAATTGAATAGGTTATTAAGAGATGCAAAAAAGTCTTTCATTTTAATACCATCAGGTATTGCATTATTCATAGGAACAATATCACCATATTGTACATCTTTATTTACTAATTCAGCTTGAAATACATCTTGACTTTCTAGTGTAGAAGAAGATTTAAACACATCAAAATGTGATTTAGCACTAGTTTCAGGACTATTTGCTAAAGGACCCCATATAAAGTTACGAACACTCGTCCATCCAGTTAAAGTACCATTATAAAATTTACCTTTAGTCCAAACTAATCTGTATCTAACTGAGTATATTTCACCAACAGTTGCTTGAATTTGTTTAGTAACTGAAGCATTTATTGTACTGTCTTGCCATCCTGTTAATTTTTGAGCACCACTAAATGTAAAATAAGTTTTGTTAGATGCAACTGCAACACCTGCACTATTAAGAATTTCCATTTCAATATATGGTTGCTTATCTTCCCAACGTATTGAAAAGTCAGCAGATCCACCAAATTTAACAATTCTTGCATTAAATCTAGCAACCGCATTTACTTTATAAAGACCTGTCTTTTTAACTGTCCATACACCACCACTATAAGCATTACCTGGATCCGAAACTTCATTAGACCAATTTAAGGTTTTCCATGTACTAATTCTTTCACCTTGATTTTTCATGTTATCAGGTGTAGTGAATGAATTGATTTTATCTACTTGTGCATTACCTGAATTAGTTACTCGGAATTCTGCTTGTGTATTACCAACAAATCCAATATCACCATAATTTGCATTTGAGTCAGCAGCAACTAAAGAATCACTACTGAATGGTACAACTAGTTTTTTAAAGTATTCACTATTAAAAAAGTTTGATTCATATTTCCAACCATAATATTGAAATATTTTATCAACATAAGTTTTAAGGAATACTGCAGGTCTAAAATCAGTAGCTGGAAAATAAGGTTTGTTATTTTTCATTGTAACTTGACCTCTATCCTCTAATGGATAAACATAACCTTCACCATTACTTGCTTGATAATTAGTAGCATTTCTTTTAATTAGATTAGTCCAGCTATTTTTAATTGCTAATAAGTCGAGTACGTGGTTGTATTCGTTAAGTGAAATTGTTCCTCTCAGTTCATCATCACCAAGGTCATTAAAAAAGTCAACTACTTTATTGTAAATAATTACAGTAAATTCATAGTTACCATTATTATCATTAACTTGTGTAAGCTGTAAACTACCATCAAATAGGACTGATCCATTACTTACTTGAGCTTTTAACCTTTTGTTAGGATTAAATACAGTGTAGCTATAACCATTCTTAAAGAAAGGCATAAAGATTGCACAGTTATTTTTTGTACCAGGAATAGTAAACTCCTTTGTATAACTGATTTTTCTATTTTGTGGCTCACGTATGTCACTCAATACGTATTCGATTTCAATTTTAGTATCATCGTATAAATCTAAACGACCACCTAATGTTTCTGCATCATTAATGATGTCAATTGCTAAGTTCTTCATATTATTCGTATAATGATTTTAATGGAAATGCTGCATCTACAGGTTCACCACCTTTTTGTATGTTAAGTGAGAATGAGTATTTAAAATCTATTGGAAGGTTAATCAAACCAGCTTTATTTACTTGTGGTTTAGTCCAGGTTTCATCTAAAATATTTACAGGTATCAATGTTGTTCCTTCTATTATGTAAACTGCAGGTGAAGTGTATAACTCTTGTAACCAATTAGCAGTATTTCTAGTTATGTATCCACTCCATGTTTTTACACTTTCTGTAGCTGTTACACCATAAGTTGAATCACCTCTATCACCTAATTGGTAAGTCCAATTGTTTGATGAGTCTAGACTTTCTAATCTACGATTATATTCTAAACGAGCAATATCAGTTGTTTCTAATGGTTTACCTTTATATTCAAAGTAATCCCATGCACCTAAACGATTCAACCAAACAAAACGGTAAGTATTCCATTCTTGACAAGTCGTATCAATTTCAAATGTATAAGTTTCAGAAACAGTAGTTGATCCATTCTTCAATTTAACAGTGTATTTACTAACAGTTCCAAATGCTGGCCAACCTGATACAGTGCTTAAATAAGCTGGACCTACTTGAACATTCAATCTCATTTGAGAACCAAATTTAGAAATATCTTGAACTGTATTTGGAAAAGACCTTGTAAATGTAGTAGTACCTAAATTAGTTGTAACGGAAACTTCTAAACCAGTAACATAATTAGTTTGTGAAACAGTTCTCCAATTACGTTTAAGGAAACTCAATGTGTGATAATCTGTAAATCTAACTTTTGCAGTATTTGAAGGTTGTCTTGTTAACCATTTTTTAGCAGGTACACCTGATGGCATTCCAATCACATAGTCTCGTTCCCAATTCCATGTTTTAAATTCTTTGTATTGTAAAGCTGCATTGATTATCCATGATTGTACATCTGTTGTAGATACTTGATCTTCTAAAAAATAATCAGAATAATTAATGATTGCAAAATTACTACCAATAGGATCTGTCCAGTTAGGTGGAAGTGTAAGGTCTGTTTTAATAAAATCATATGATACACCAGATTCAATTTTATCCTCAATAGCAACAACTTTTGTTAAACCAGAAATTTGATTAAGTGGTTGAGTAGGGTATGGCATTGCAATTGTATCTCCTACTCTAAATCTTGTAGGTCTAGTTTTAGAAAATAAATAAGCAATCTTTTGTGTTCCGGATGCATCTGTCCATCTACGAATCTTTACTGCAGTTTCACCTTCAATGAATGTACCTGTAAATTGAAAAGTTTGTGTTCTCATTTTATTGATGGTAACACCTGTTGTATCAACAGCTATCACTTCAAACGTTTTGTTGTTCATTTCAGTGTATTGAGCATTGTCTTGTTCATTCATTTGAAATTGGAAATGATCTCCTAATCTCAAATTATGTCCTTGAGGCATTAACAATTTATAATATGCAGCATAAGGTGCTGCACCAGCACTCCATCCACTAACTACACCATAACGACTATATTGTTCACCAAATCTAATTGAATAGGTTGCAGATTCTTTAGGACTATAACTCCATTGAGCAAGTGTAGTTGGTATGTCATTATCATGTGCCAATACATTTGCAAGTACTCGACTCACATCAAAAATACCATATTTACTAACTACATCTGGATTGTGTTTAAGTTTAGCTACTAGGTTAGGTCCTTTATAGATATTTGCCAAATATCTGAAGTTAGGTCTGTTTTTAAAGTTTGACATAACAACAAAAGGCATACTATTGTTAGATGCATTAGTAGCAAATTGAACAACCGGTATACTATAAGGTCTTGTTAAAATTGATATCATATTTTATATTTATTTATTTAATTCCTCTCGGAAATCTCTTAAAATTTGTTGCTCGAAACCTCTAACAAATACATCACTCAACACTTCATTTAATCTTCTTAAATTGAAATTGATAGGATTCATAAATTCAATAGGTTCGATACCTTTTCTATCCCATGGATAACCACCTCTAACTAACGGATAACCTTGAGGTTTTGTACTTACAGATGCATACTTCCTTATAACAGGTTGACGAGTAGGCTCAGTTCCTCTCCTCTCATATGTACCTGCATTAATGTACTTTGCATATGGTGCAGTATTTGTAATGCTAATCTCAATTCCATTAGGTCCAATAATCATCTGGCTTCTAAAACTATTAAAGAGCTTACCAGTTCGATAAGCTCCATTCAATCTCAATATTGCTTGAGCTTGACTAATCATTTCATTAGCAATTTCGTCTAATTCAGGTATTTCGTTTAATTCCATTACTCTTATTTATTTGGAAAGTCACAAGGACTATTCATTCCATCCGTTACAACTTGTAAATCACAATACCAACCTACACAGTAATCAACAAATTCTTGTTCAAATGGTATTGCCTGTGGTGCAATAGGTGCCTCGTAATCATTTGAAGGTCCACCATTGCGGAATAACTTAACCACATCATTTAAAGTCATTAGAGTGTCACTAAGTATCTGATCTCGTAATGAATCATCAGTCGAATCGATATCAAATACAAGGATTCTTATATTGTAAGTGATTGCATTATTATCTAATGTAACTGATTGTGGAATTACCCAAAGGACTGGATATTTACCATCATTAGGAATTGTTTCATTTACATTGTCGATAGGTCCATTACCAAATCGATTAATGAATGCATGGTTTGTTGCAATCGTTTCAAACTCATGTATTAATGCTGCTAAATTTGTTGCCATATTATTTTATTTGCATTTCTTTTTCATACGATAACCAAACTAAACAAGTTATGTATGGTAAGCCAAGTACTTCTTTACTTTTGATTATATCACCACCACATAATCTGTAAATGATTCCAATCCAAGTCCATTTCTTTGACCTTTCTTCTTTTTTTATTTCGTTTATTTCTTCAATGGTCCTTCCACCTCTATCTTCATCTTCTCCAGTTGATTCATCGTCTCCGTCATCTTCTCTTCCGTTAAAGAGTCCAGAATATTGTTCGTATAAGTTGTTACGATACGATAAAAAAAAAGTAGGTTACCATAAACAGTTTCCATATCTAAATCTAAAATTAATTCAGCACGTTGTTTTGATGGTTTGTACTCAGGTTCATCTAACCAAAGGCAACTCATTATGTTGTGGATGTTATCGATAATTCCTAAATTAACAAATTCTTCAATATCTACCATTTGTGCTAAAGTCAATTCATCTAATGGTGTTTGTTTAAGTGTTATTTCACCTATTTGAATTTCTTCAGTAGATTTTTCAAGCGGTAACCTTTTGATAAATTCATATTCCTTAAAAGTATCAACAATTTTTAATGGAGTCCAATCTTCAATTATTGCTGGATCCTCATTTAAAAGGATTGATAACTGTTCAATCTCAAATTGTAAATCCTCAGTAAAATCTTTTGGATCTAAAGCAAGCAACTCTTGTGCTTGTCTTAGTGTAATGTCTTTCCAACTTTTCATAATTTAGCTCTCCAATCTTTCATTCTGTTATAGACTCTCGTTACACATGAATCACAATAGGTTCCATACTCCTTAATGTCCACAAATATCTCATTATGGTAATTAAATAAAGTTTGTATTTCATGTGCTTGTGCTCGTTCTCTACCATCTAAGGTAGCCATAAAGTCAAGTATTTCTTTTTGTTTTTTATTCGTCATATTCTTCTCATTATTTTACAAAGTAATTCACTACCTATCGAAACTATTGCAGCAATGAATAGGTTACCAGTAAGTAGTCCAATCCAAAAGCCTGAACATAAATGACAAGTAATTAATTTATGTATGAATCTTTTAGTAGGTGTCATTTTGTCATACTCTTCTTCTCGAAAGCCTAACCAACGTTTAATTAAAATTGAAGGTTCAGCTACAATGAATAAGTGAGTAAGGCAAATAAGTCCGATTATAGTTTCCATATTATTATGTATCTTTTTTAAAACGTAACAAAATCCCAACTACCTGCACTTACTGTATTTCTTTTACGGTAAAGTATTGCGTAGCGCATGGCATCCATTGAATCATCATGCAATTTAACTACCTCATCAGTAACTCTTTCTCTAACAATTTTCCATTTGTAGTTACGGAATTCCTTTAACATATTGTAACTGTCTTTCATCACATACAAAGGTGTTGACTTAACTGCATCAATTCCTTCCTTTACATTTTTGATTGCATTAACTGCATTGAATCCACGTCTAACTAAATCTTCAATTATTTCAGGTCGAGCATAATCACAAGCAATTGTAGTGCTCATTGGTATTTCTTGTTCTTGGAATATCTTTTCCATTTTAGTTATCAATTCACCTGTGGTAAGTCCTGAATCGTATAGAAGCTCTTTAACATAACATTCATCACCTACCCATGAAGTCATAACAAGTGCAGTTGGATGTTGGAATCCAAAGTCAAGTCCTAATACCGTATCATCGATATTTTCTTCCTTAGGCCATTCAGTAATTGTTTGCTGATGGTTAAAAACAGTTTGATTATTTTTAGACGGTAACCCGAGTGCATAAATGTTATAATAGTCTTGGTCAACCTTAACGAGTTCTTCAATTTCTTTTACGATTCTTTTTTCAAGGAACGGATTGTCCTTATATGTTGAGTGTATTAACTTTGAGTCTTCACGTTCAGCTAATGCGTAAAGCCAATGTTCAGTGTCTGATGGATTGAAGTCAGCAAATACTTTGTAAGTGGTTCTCATATTGAGTTGTAGGAATTCTTCATAACTTAACTCATTAGCCTCATTCATAAGGACTACATCTCGTTTTCTACCACGTAGCTTTTGTGAGTCATCAACTGAAAAGAATTCAACCATACTTCCATTTGGAAACTTATAGGTTGATGTTGATTTGTTGTGGTATGCTTTATCATAAATACCTAATTTGTCAAGCACTTCAAAAAAGTCTCGCATAACAGATCCACTCAATGCAGGAAAAGACTTCCTTACAATTGATACAGTCTTTTTAGGATTTTGAATGCAATACAAAATTAATAGTTGCATCAAGGAGTAAGTTTTTGAAGATCTACTTCCTCCTTGATTAACTATGTTTCTTACATTAGGATCCATCAAAGCTTCCATGTTCTTTTTAAAAACAGGAGTATGTTTGATGACTAATTCCATTTATTTTTTAGGTGTTCTTTTTTTAGCTCGTCTTTCAGCAATTACTTCTTTAACTTCTTCAATTACATTTTCAACAATTGCTTCAACGATAGGTTCAACAACATGTTCTACAAACAAGTCAGCGAATCCCATTTTTTTCCATTTGTGGTAATCTTCAGGTTGTACTTTATCTGAATCAAACATTACCATTCCCATACCAGGAATTTGTTTAGTCATTCTAAAGCTTTCTGGTAAATCTTCTCTTAATTTTAAACTCATGATTTATTTTTATTTTTGTTCGTCTTCATCCTTTAGGATTTCAACTAATTTGATTACTGATATGTTTTCAATTGCTTTACC
>CAYOWH010000025.1:0-29341 GCA_964407615.1 uncultured Bacteriovoracaceae bacterium
TTCTCGAAATCCCTTGAGCCCTTGTCGATCGTACGTAAGCCAATCTTTCACAGCAGACAAAGGCGAATCCCCCGTTCCTGTAGGCTCATAACTTTCTACAGAGGGAAGTGTTACAGGAAGTTCTGCATCACTCACGGGCGTAAACTTTTGGGGATTTTGCGGATCTAAAACAACAGGAATGGGCTCACCCCAGTAACGCTGTCGAGAAAAAACCCAATCACGTAATTTGTAGGTAACTTTTTCTTCTCCCAATTTCTTTTCAGAAAGATAGTGAGTAATTTTTTTTGCAGCTTCTTTAAAAGGCAATCCATCAACCTGCAAATTAGAAAAATTTGAGTTTTTAACAAGACCCTCTTCTGAGACAACTTCAACAATAGGAAGTGAAAAAGTTTTTGCAAATTCCTGATCGCGATCATCATGAGCAGGAACGGCCATGATCGCACCGGTTCCATAGCTAATCAAAACATAGTCCGCTACCCAAACAGGAATTTCTTTCTGAGTCAGAGGATGAAGCGCATAACCACCTGTGAAAACACCCGTCTTAGATTTTGCAAGATCCGTTCTTTGCAGATCAGATTTTTTAGCTGCTTCTTGAGTATAATTTTTCACCGCTGCTTTTTGAGCATCAGAAGTTAAAAGCTCTACAAAAGGGTGCTCGGGAGCCACAACCATAAAAGTTACTCCCATCAAAGTGTCGGGTCTTGTTGTGAAAACCTCCAAAAATTTTGTTGAATCTTTTTGTAAAGGAAAACGAATTTGCGCCCCCTCTGATTTTCCAATCCAATTTCTTTGTAATTCCTTGGTACTTTCTGGCCAATCAACCTCATTCAAATCATTCAATAATCTTTCTGCATAAGAAGTGATTTTCATCATCCACTGACGCATCGGACGCCTGACAACGGGATGCCCACCGCGCTCAGATTTTCCGTCAATCACCTCATCATTTGCCAGCACGGTTCCCAAAGCAGGACACCAGTTAACGGCCACTTCATCTTGATAAGCTAGTCCGCGCTCAATTAATTTCTTAAAAATCCACTGAGTCCATTTGTAATATTTTGGATCAGTCGTGTTGATCTCACGAGACCAATCGTAACTCAAGCCGATAGAGCGAAGTTGTCGCTTGTAGGTTTGAATGTTTTTTTTGGTTGTTACATCGGGATGAATTTTTTTCTGAATAGCGTATTGTTCTGCGGGTAAACCAAAAGCGTCCCAGCCCATAGGATGAAGAACATTAAAGCCCTTCATTCGCTTGTATCGTGCAAGAATATCTGTCGCGACATATCCAAGCGGGTGTCCCACGTGGAGGCCATCACCCGATGGGTAGGGAAACATGTCGAGAATATAAAATTTCTTGTCTATGTGACCTGAATCACCCGGATTCGTTGTGCGAAAAGTATGATGGGTTTCCCAGTAGTTTTGCCATTTTTCTTCAATCGCTTTCCACTGCTCAAGAACAGCAACTTTTTCAGGCACTTTTTCATCATTCGACATAGCCGAGAGGATAGCGTTTGAAGGCTCAAAATTCAAAAAGTTCTTTTCAGCAACTCACGATTACTGCTAACCCTATGAAGATGGTAGCTGCTCCTTTAGCCGAACGTATGCGGCCCCAAAATTTGGCTGAATTCGTGGGCCAAAAGCATTTACTTGGAGAAGGCCGCTTCCTAGCAAGCCTCATTGAAAAAAAAGCCCCCCTGCCCTCAATGCTTTTGTGGGGCCCTCCTGGCTGCGGAAAAACAACCCTTGCGCGACTTCTTGCAAAAGAATTCTCCATGGAGCTCATCAATCTCAATGCAGTCTCTGATGGAGTAAAAGATTTAAGAAATGTGTTCGAAGCCTCGGAAGGAGCTCTAAGGCCCATTTTGCTTTTTGTAGATGAAATTCATCGTTTTAAAAGTTCGCAACAAGACGCTCTCTTGGGAGCGGTTGAAGCAGGGCAGGTCACTTTTGTAGGAGCTACAACGGAAAATCCAAGCTTTTATTTGAATCGAGCCTTACTAAGTCGGTTGCGAGTAGTTCAACTTCAACCTCTTTTAGAAGAAGATTTCGTTGAAATTATTGATCGAGCCTTGAGTGATCGTGAGAGGGGCCTAGGAAATTCTTCACTTGCAATGAGTGACGGAGCAAAAAAAAGATTATTTTTTGCAAGCGGAGGTGATGCTCGAGTTTTATTAAGCACGCTTGAACAAACAGCTCTTCGCGCCTCACAAAAAGGTGAGAGAATCCTCGATGTGGAAGACGTTGAAGAAGCCGCTCAATTTACCTCGAGCCACTATGATCGCAGCGGGGAGCAGCACTATGACTTTATCTCTGCTCTTCATAAATCCATTCGCAATTCCAATTCTGATGCTGCTCTTTACTACATGGCACGAATGATTGAGGGAGGAGAAGATCCCCTTTTCATTATTCGAAGACTCATTCGCGCGGCTTCTGAAGATATTGGACTTGCCGACCCCCAAGCACTCGTCATGGCTGTTGCCGCAAAAGATGCTGTAGAACATTTGGGAATGCCCGAGGCAGACGTCATCTTGGCCCAAGTTGTGATCTATCTAGCAACGGCTCCTAAATCGAATAGTTGCTATGAGGCTATTAAGAATGCTCGACAATTAGCAAAAGCACATCCAACTGAACCCGTTCCCTTACATTTACGTAATGCTGTCACGTCTCTCATGAAAGATGCTGGGTATGGGAGCAAATACGAATATGATCACGAATGGCCAGACAAAGTTAGCCCTATGCAATCAATGCCAAAAAATTTACAAGATCAAAAACTTTTTTTTCCACAAGAATGGGGATTTGAAAAAGAAATTAAACGCCGAATTGATTTTTATGAAAAAGCTAGAAAACTAGTTCAAAAAAACTAAGTCAAAGTTTCGTCACTTAAAAAACAAAAAAAATTTAAGCCTATAATAATTAGATGGGCAAAAGGATTTTAAAGCTCTTTTTCTTTAGTTGCCTCTTTTTCTTTTCAAGACAAATAAAAGCCGAAAACTCGCTCACTCTTTTTGTCGCAACCCCTCCAAAAAAATTATCATGGAAAAACCCAAGCTCTCTTCTATGGAGCACCTTAAGAAGCGGATTCAAATCAAATTTTTTTAGCATCGGTCACGCCATGATTCACCTTCAGTGTGAAAGTACTAAAAATTCAATTGCGGTTAACGAAACGACAGGAGTAACCAGCACTGAAGACTCAGACGATAAAGATCTCGTAATAGAAGATGGAATAGGCATGGGAATTCTTTTTCATACATTTGAAGGCGAGCTCAATTCCCCCTCATATGTCATGAAAAGATTAGAGATGGCATCTGAACTACAAAATAGACTTTCAACTTTTAAAATTCTGGTAAACGAAAAAACCTGCCAACGTCTGGCTACCTATATTAAAGAATATAAAGAAAAACGAGTTGATTCTCGCTATGGATTGAGCCTGAGACCTAGGAGAGCAGAGGGCAGTGGCTGCACGGCCTTTGGAGCAAGTTTTTTTGAAATAGCTGGTTTTTTAACTCCTGAGATAAAAAAGGCATGGAGTCTAGAAATCAATGTTCAGGAAAGTCTTATTGGAGAAGCAAGTGCGAATAAAAAAGTATCTATTGATGAAATTTTATTTAGTGAAAAAGGGCAGTCTTGGGCAAAAAACGGAGAGCCAAGCAGACACCTCGTCGTTTACGACACTCAACTCTTTGATCAATGGATTCGAAAAATTTGGAATAATCTTAGCAAAAAACTTCCAACAGGATACTCTATAGATCAAAAAAATTATAAGAAATGGCACAAACGAATTTGGATTGAAGTTCAAGCACCAGGAACACCTGAGGGATGGGAAGAAGCAAACGTTAGCAATGGAGTGGTCAGTCTGCAATACGATGCTCGGTCAATTCCTACTCCTGAAGAGAGTATCTGGATTGATTAAGTTTGTTCACTCTTTGAAAACATAAAAATTAAAAGAAAATGTTTTTTTAAGAACAAAATAAAATTTTTCATTAAAAATCTTGTAAAAAGATTTAATTGAAAAACTCCTACTTTTTAATTTTATTTTTTATAGCAATACAAAAAAACCTCTTCTCCGAAAACTCACTCACTCTTTTCATAATCAAAGCGCCCCGCAATATTTCATGGGAAACTCCAAGTTCTATTACATGGACAGCCTTTAAAAGCAGAGTCAATTCTGACTTTCACAGTATTGGACACGCCATGATTCATCTTCAATGCGATTCAGATAAAGAAAAACCTGCATTTAATGAAGCAACGGGAATGACCGACATTGAACACTCTATGGATAAAGACCTTCTTTTTAAAAAAGGAACGGGACTAGGGGTTTTTTTTTATGATTATCCTGGAATGATGAATAGCGAGAAATATGTCTGGAGAGAGGTTTATCAAGCTTCAGAAATGTATCAAAGACTTGCCACTCTAAAAGTGCTTCTTAGTTTAGAAAACTGCCAAAGACTTACTCAATATCTAAAAGAATATAAAGAATTAAAAATTTACAAACATTTTGGACTTTCATTTAACCCTCGCAAAAAAGAAGGTGCAGGATGCACTTCATTTGCAGCGAGTTTTTTTGAAGTTGCGGGACTATTGAGTAATGAAATAAAAAAAAGCTGGACACTAAATCTGAACGTTCAAGAAAATCTTATTGGCCATCCCTTTAACAATAAATTTATAGAAACGAGTTCCCTACTTTTTGGATCAGAAGCTCAACACTGGGCTCAGATAAGTGAAAAAAACCGCCCTCTTCTTGTATACGATCCTCAATTTTTATATTCATGGATCGAAACCATATGGAAAAAAGGAGAAAAGTTTTTCCCCAAAAATTATTTTTTAGATAAGGAAAGTCTTAATAAATGGCACAAACGAATTTGGATAAGCCTTAGAGCTCCAGGGACTCAAGAAGGCTGGAAAGATTACTACGTAAGTAATGGCGTTATGAGTTTATTAATTGATGCAAGAAATTTTCAAACGCCTCAAGAAAGCATCTGGATAAAATAAAAAGTAATAAATCCTATTTTCTTGCTTTTGAAGGGATTTTTGTTTTGGAAGATCTTTTGGGTTGTAAATATTTTTTACTAACCTTTGAGGTAACTTTTTTCTTTTGAGGTTCTGACTTTTCAACTACCGGCTTAGCAGGTTCAATAACTTCGGGCGTTCCTTTAGGCTCAGAAGTAGAAGCGAATGCTACAGAAGAAATTAAAAGTCCTAAAATTTTTTTCATGTATGTATCTCCTTAAGGTTAAATCGAGTATCCTCCCGAAACTTCAAACTTAAAAGAGATAGAAGCAGCGTTTCACTACTAATTTCTAGAAAAACTTGTTTTGAAATCGCAACAGGAATGCAGGCTAGGATAACAAAGCCTTTCTCAGGCGTTCGCCCACGATACCCGGATTAGCTTTACCCTTAGAGTGCTTCATTACTTGCCCCACTAAGAAAGCAAAAACTTTCTCCTTGCCTTGTTTAAACTCTGCAACGACATCTGGGTTTTCTTGAATAACTTTTGTAATCCACTCTTGAATTGCAGATTCATCTAAAACCTGCACAAGTCCCTTTTCTTTTACAATTTCAGATGGATTTTTACGCGAAACAAACATATCTTCAAAAACAGTTTTTGCAATTTTTCCACTAATCGTTCCTTTTTCAATTAACGAAATAAGTTCTGCTATTTGCTCTGGAGAAACGGGACTTTGAGTAATGTCCGCTCCTTCAACTTTTTTAATTTCACGCAACAACTCAGACAAAATCCAGTTTGCAGCAGCTTTAGGCGTCGCTCCAACTCCGACACATTTTTCAAAATAATCTGCCAATTCTTTTGACTGAGTCAGCTGTTCCGCATCGTAAGTTGTTAAAGAATATTCCTTTTCAAAACGAGCACGTTTTTGCTCAGGGAGTTCGGGCATATTTTTTCTAACATCTTGAATGTACTCTTGAGTAATCAATAGAGGAGGCAGATCTGGCTCAGGGAAATATCGATAATCATGAGCCTCTTCTTTGGTTCGTTGGCTAAAAGTTTTTCCAGCAGCCGAATCCCAACCACGAGTTTCTTGAATCACTTTTCCACCCGAAGAAACAACAGCGATTTGTCGAGCTGCCTCAAATTCGATCGCTTTTTCAATAAAACGAAAACTATTGAGGTTTTTTAGTTCTGTACGAGTTCCAAATTCCTTCTGACCAAAAGGGCGAACACTTAAGTTCACATCACAGCGAAAATTTCCTTCTTCAAGATTTCCATCACAAATTCCACCAAAAACTAAAATTGAATGAAGTTTCTTTAAATAAGCCACTGCTTCAGCTGCGTTTCTCATATCTGGCTTTGAAACAATCTCAATCAAAGGAGTTCCGGAACGGTTTAAATTCACAAGCGTGGTCGAAGCTAAGTGAATAGATTTTCCTGCATCCTCTTCCATGTGAATACGCTCAATGCCAATCGTCTTTGCGTGGCCATCTGCCACAACATCAATCTGCCCTACCCCGCAAAGAGGCTCATCAAATTGAGAAATCTGATACCCTTTGGGCAAGTCAGGATAAAAATAATTTTTTCTAGAAAAAACAGAACGCTCATGAATTTTACAATTCAAAGCGATTCCTGCTCTGACAGCTAAATGAACTGCTTCTTTGTTTAAAACAGGCAAAGCTCCCGGCAACCCACCAGACACGGGACCTACTTGAGAATTCTCCTTTTCGCCAAACTTTGCCGCTACAAAACAAAACGCTTTTGTTTGAGTCATGAGTTGAGCGTGAACCTCTAAACCAATCACAATTTCAAATTGAGAACTCATGGAGTCACTCCTTTAACAGAACTCGGTATTTGCTTTTGGTAGCTGTGAGCTATTCCCAGCAAAAGATCATCTCTCCACCAAGGCCCTAAAAGTTGAAGGCCAATCGGCAAATTATTTGCAAAACCTACGTTAAAAGAAAGCCCCGGAATTCCCGCAAGATTTGTTGAAAGAGTGTAAACATCTGACAAATACATTTGAAGAGGGTTTCCTGCTTTTTCTCCTAACTTAAAGGCAGTAGTTGGAGATGCAGGGCCAGCAATCACATCACACTTTTCAAAAGCTTTTTTAAAATCTTCTCTCAATAAAGTTCTCAACTGGGAAGCCTTCCGATAGTAGGCATCATAGTAACCTGAGGAGAGACAAAAGGTTCCCAACATAATCCTTAGGCGAACTTCTTCTCCAAAACCTTCACGACGATTGAGAGAATATAGCTCGTCTAAGTTCATTGTTTTCTTTTGTGTTCGATGACCATAATGAATTCCATCGTATCGAGCTAAATTTGAAGAAGCCTCACTCGTGCAAACAATGTAATAAGTCGCAAGAGAATATTTTGTATGGGGTAATTCGACGTCAACGAGTTGAGCACCTTGGCTTTTAAGGTAGCTTAAAGATTCGCGAATAGTTTTTTCAACTTCCTTATCAAGCCCCGCCTCAAAAAACTCACGTGGAATACCGACACGCAATCCTTTTAATTTATTTTGAGAATGAAAATCTTTTGCCAGTTGAACAAAAGAAGGAACTTTTGCCGATGCAGACGTTGCATCGTGCATATCTTTTCCAGATATTGCTTCTAAGACAGCCGCTGACCCAAGCGCATCGCTACACATAGGTCCCACTTGATCGAGAGAGCTTGCAAAAGCTACCACTCCGTAGCGACTCACACGACCATAAGTAGGCTTAATTCCTGTGATCCCACAAAGAGAAGCGGGCTGCCGAATTGATCCACCCGTATCTGTTCCTAGAGAAAGTGGAGCACAACGAGCCGCAACGGCCGCTGCGGATCCACCGCTTGATCCACCAGGAACCCGTGTTAAATCCCAAGGGTTTTTACTCGCACCAAAAGCACTTGTCTCATTGGAAGATCCCATCGCAAATTCATCGAGATTCGTTTTGCCAAGAATAGGCGCTCCGGCTTGCTTTAATTTAGCAACGACCGTGGCATCATAAGGAGCTTTAAAATTTGAAAGCATTTTAGAGGCCGCTGTGCATGTATGATCTTTTAATAAAATCAAATCCTTCACTGCAATCGGCATTCCCAATACGGGATTTCTTTCTCCTTTTGAAAGACGAGCATCTGCCTCACGGGCTTGTGCCATGGCTAATTCTTCAGTGAAAGTTATATAGGCATTTATTTTTTCATTTAACTTCTTTGAACGTCCCAAAAAATACTCAGTTAATTCAACAGAGGAGACCTTATTCTCGTCTAATGCGACTCGAAGTTCTTCAAAGCTTAACTCAGAGAAATTCGTACTCATGATTCAATTTCTCCAACAACTTTAGGAATACGAAAACAATTTTCAAATGCATCGGGAGCATTTTTCATAAGTTCATCAACAGGAACAGGGCTTTCGGGATTATCCTCTCGAAGCTCCATCTCAGGACTTGCATGAAAAAAAGGAGGTACTTGAGAGGTCTCAACTTGTGAGAGTTGATTAAAGTGCTCCAAAATTGATTGAATTTTTTTTTCTATTTTTTCGTGGTCGCCAGCCTCAAGGCTTAAACGCGCTAACTTTGCCAAATGATCTATGTTCAAGGACATTCGCAAAGTTCTAGCGCGCCATCCCTAAACAGGAAAGAAAAGATTGAGGCTTAGAGGCATTTAAGCCATGATTTTAGAGATGTTACGTCGTTTTTTTTTCGTACTTTGCCTCTTTTGCATGCATTCTTTTTCTTGGCCTAGTCCCTTAAAAATCCCTCACCTAGAAGTCTTTGAAAACCAAATTCCTCCAAAAACTCAGCTTATTTTTAGAACAGAAAGCGGCCATCATTTTAATCAAAGCTCCCCCCTCAATTGCGGAAATGGGGCTCGAATGATCGACAAAGACAAGCGAACTCTCACATGCGCATACCCGAACGAGGGTAGTTACACACCCTTTCTTGCAATCTGTGATGACACCCTCAAGTACTGTAAAATTTCAAGACCTGAAATCTTAGTAGGAAAAGCTCCCCCTCTTAAACAAGCATCCACTTTTAAAATACAAAATATTTCAGAGGAATTTGGCTTTAAAATAGGAAACCCCGAAAAACAACTTGAAGATTTTCGTAAACAAAATCCGCCTCGATCAACTCTTATCGATTTTTTTGCTCTTTGGTGCCCACCCTGCAATGACCTTGATGAACTTGTATTCTCTAGTAAAAAATTTCAAACTTACAGCAAGAATCTTAACAAAATCAAAATCAACGTAGACGAAGAAGAATCCTGGCGCCTCAAGGAACGTTTTCAAGTAACAGGCTACCCGACTCTTATATATTTAAATAAGAACGGAGATGAAGTGGGGCGTTTTTGGGGAACTCAATCAATTGAAACCTTTCAAAACTGGCTCGATAAAATGAAAAAACTAGAAAACAAACCTCTCTCTTGGGCACTTCAGCAGTCTGACGAGGAAAGCATCCAAAGAATTGCTGAATGGCACTATGACAGAAGAGAATTTTTAGAGGTGAAAGCTCTTCTGGGCGCTCGGAAAGAAGAGTGGGCTCAAAAACTTTATTTACGCTCAGAGGCATCTCTTGGGGCTGAAAATAAAAAATCTTCACTCCAAACAGAAAGCCTTCAAAAACTTTTAACTAACTTTCCAAAGGATGTGAACTATGGATACTGGCTTTTAGATCTAGCAAATATCGAATCTGTAAAGAAAAAGAATCTAGAAAAAGAACTTTCTATTGCTATTCAAAATATTGATTTTTTTCTTAAAAACTCTACCCTTTCAGAAAAAGAAAATATTTCATCCCAAGATCTCGTTATTTTGAAAGCTGACTTGTTAGATATATTTGAAAAAAAAGAAGATCTTAAAAAAGCACAACAAGAAGCGATTCAATTTTTTGAAAAAGTTCTTAAAGGTGGAAAAAAAATATCAAGAGGAAGAAGCCACATACTTGCTTATTACTACCGAGAAACGGGAAAAATTGATGAGGCAAAAAAAATCTACGAATCTCTTATCAAAAAAAATCCACAGGAATTTACCTTTTACTACAGATATGCAACTGCCCTCAAAAATCTTAAAGATTATGAGGCCGCTTTGGATTGGATTAATAAAGCATACCCCTACCTCACTAAAGGAAACTCTCAGGTACAATTCGCAACCCTTAAAGGTCAACTTCTTAAAGAACTTAACAGGTACGAGGAAGCCCTAGAGGTTGTTCAAGGTAGCCTCAGCACACTCAGCAGACCAGATTGGGATAAAGATAGAAGGAATAAGCTTTTAGATGATCTTAAAAACCTGAAACAAGAGCTTCAAAACGTTCGCGCATCAAAACAAAGCAAGTAGAAGTTTCTTTAAGAAAAACTAAATTTCTATTTTCAAACGCAAATTTTATGGTGAGATATGTCTATGAACGCTTTCGATTCTCTTTCAAAGCAATTTTCAAAACTCAATCTCGAAAAAATTCAAGATTATGCAAAAAATTTGCGATACCCCTTAGAGGCTTCCGCAAGAACAGTCCTTTATTTTCTTCCCGCTCTCTCAACTCAAACTTTTCTGGGTCGATCAAAAGATCCTAAATTTAAAGAATACAAAAATAAATTTTCTCTTCCTCAATACTTGATGGAAGTGAAAAAACTTTATGAGCAAGACTCAGAAAATATTCGTCTCCAAAAATACCTTCCACCAGAGAGAATGATTCCAAATCTGGTCGATTATGCATCTCTAAACTTGAAAAATGCGCTTGATTTAATCAATGTCAAAGAAAGAATTGAAAAAAAGAAAACTCAAATTCTTGATGATGGAATTTCTTTAGATGACTTTCCTCCTTATTATCTTCAAAGCTTTCACTATCAAAACGACGGATACCTGAGCGCTGACTCTGCCAAGCTCTATGATCATCAAGTAGAAACTGTTTTCACAGGCACCGCAGAGGCCATGCGCCGGCACGGAATCAAGGCTCTTCAAGAACTCAATGGCTATCATTTTCCTACTGACGATAAACTAAAAATCCTTGATATTGCCTGTGGAACAGGGGCTTTCACCTATGAATTAAAAAGACATTTTCCCATGTCTAAAGTAACTGGCTTAGACCTTAGCCCTTGGTACCTCAAAGAAGCCAAAAACCTACACCCCCAAGCAGGTATTGAATGGGTTTTTGGAAAAGCAGAAAAACTACCCTTCGAAGATAGCTCTTTTGATATTGTTAGCTCTGTATTCTTGTTTCATGAGTTACCAGAAGAAATCAGAGAAAAAGCAGCTCAAGAAATGCTTCGAGTTCTCAAAAAGGGAGGAGCCATTGTTCACATAGATAGTCTTCAAAAAGACGACGTCCCCGACCTCAACTCGTCGCTTGAGATATTTCCCCATCTCTACCATGAACCTTATTATCAAAATTATATTTCTCAAAAAACAGAAAATCTTTTTGAGGGTCTTGGATTAGAAAACCCCCAAAAAGATTTTGCATTTTATTCAAAGATTGTGAGCGGAAAAAAGGCTTGAATTAAAATTTAATTCGAACAGTTGCAACAAGTGCCTCGTATGATTCAAGTAATTTTTCGCTCCAGTTAAAAATACTTAAGCGCTCAACTCCAAGTAAAGTCTTGTCGTTAAGCTGATACTGAGCACCCAAACCCATGATTGGAGAGAGACATGTTTTACTTGTGCTATCCAACGAAGCAAAAGCCAAACCAAAACCAGGTCGAACATAAAGATCCCATTTATCAACACCAACGTGGATTTTTGTATTTACACCCAAAGCAATTATCTGAGGAATACTCGCATCCTTTTTTTCCGGGGCGAAAGTAAAATAACCCCCAAAGCCCACATGTGTGCTAATAGCTTTTTCATAATCAAGGCCAAGGACAAACTGAGATCGATTAAGCCCCAACATAGGAGTTATTGAGGATTCAGAAGGTGCTGATGACGGAGAACTTTGAGCGATGGATCGATAGGGAGCTGATTTTCCTGCAAAAGAAAAAGAAGACAAGATAAAAGTGCTGGATATAATGATTTTCTTCATGCTCTTTGAACTAGCAATTCAAAAAAAGTTATGCAAAAAAGACAATCAAATTTGTTTAAGCACCGCAGCGATTGCTTTTACCACACTCACTTGATCTTCTTTTTTAAGGTAAGGATGCATGGGTAGGCTCATCACTTCTTGGGCAGCTTTTTCTGCTTCAGGAAACTTTTGGTCCTTATAAAATTCACCATACAAATCGCTAAAAACTTTTTGATTATGAATACTCTTTGGATAGTGAACCACAGTTGGCACTCCGTAATCCTTCAACTTTGTCATCACCGTTTCTCTTTGAGGAACACGAATTGTATATTGAGCATAAACGTGACGATTAAAATCCTCAGTGACTGGGGTTTTAATCGAAGGGCAATGTTCAGCAAAGAGCTCGTTATACTGCCTGCCAATTCTTTCACGAGACTCACACTCTCCTGGAAAAATTTTAAGTTTTGAAATCAAAACGGCTGCTTGTAAAGTATCAAAACGCCCATTGATACCAATTCGAACATGATTATATCTTTCATGGGAACCGTGTAAGCGAATAGCTTTTAAATCATGAGCGAGTTGATCGTCATTTGTAAAACAGGCTCCTCCATCACCATATACGCCAAGCGGTTTTGCTGGAAAAAAACTTGTGCAGGAAAGTTTTGTCAAATTACAAGACCACTTTCCTCTTTGTCGCGCACCAAAGCTTTGTGCTGCATCTTCAATCACTTCAATTCCATGTTTTTGAGCAAGAGCATTGATCCTATCCATGTCAGGACACTGCCCGTAAAGACTAACCGGAAGAATGACTTTTGTTTTAGAAGTAATTTTACTTTCAATTTGATTGACATCGATATTACAAGTGCGTGGGTCAATATCAACCAAAACAGGTTTCACACCCAAATAAACCATCATTCCAACAGTTGCGTAAAAAGTAAAAGTTGTCGTGATGACTTCATCACCAGGCTTAAGGTTCAAAGCCATCATACACATCAAAAGAGCATCCGTTCCCGAAGCACATGTGATAGCATGCTTGGCACCCGAAAATTCGCACAAAGCCTTTTCGGATTCAACAATCTCTGGGCCCATAATATATTGACCGTGAGACAAGACTTTATCCATTCGCTCCTGCAAATCTTTACGGATAAGCGCCTGCTGCGATTTTAGGTCAATAAATTCCATATTTACCTATAAAATCTTAAAAAATTAGATTCATCAAGAAGAAGAAGAGCCAGCATTTTCATGTGCCTCCTTTATGCCACTAAACGAGCTACAACTTTGAAAAACTACTCAAATTTAGCCTTCTCCAACCAAGACTGCCACTGTGAAAGAGACTCCCCCCTACCCCAATGCCAACCAGTGAGGGATGAACAGCTTTCAATTTGAAAATCAGAAACATAATCCGTTGATAAAAAATAAGCCGAAAAAGATAATGAAATAAAAATTAATACGATAACTAGCGCCCTCATTAGCCTTGATCTTTGAGGACGATCTTTACCCACGGCATTGAACCATAAAAATAAAACCATGATTGGAATTAAAAAACTAGAAAACCCAAATTGCCAGATAACATGAAAGCCTTTGAACCAACAAAAAAGTTTTTCTACATAAGGAACAAAAAGAGTAATAAGAGAAAAAAGAAGCGTAAAAAAGACAGATCGTTTCCAACTGTATTCTCCTCTATTAAATTTTCGAATAACCAATATTGTTAAAAACCCAGAGAACGGAACAGCAACTAAATTAATCAACATAAACTTCAAAAATTCCTTAAAAGCATCCCCCGTTCGAAAATGATTTGGAGCTAAAAGAAAATTTCCAAAAATAAGTAGCAAATAGAGAACGCCGATTGTTTTTAAATGAATCCACTTATCAAAACCAGAGGAAACACGAGAAGAAGTTACAACCTCCAAATGATCTATATCGATAGGAAAACAATTATAAGAAAAAGTTAAAATCGCTCGTCCGATTCGAAGCCTTGTTCCTTCTTGTAGAGGCTTTATTATTTTTTGATCATTTGTTCTTAAAAAAACTTGGTTATCTTCAACATAAATCTGGCCATGTTCTCGAGCAATTTCCTTGCCCATGATTCTTAACTTGCAATGGGGATCTCTCCCGAAAACCAAAGGAAACTCAGAAGCTTCAAAAAAATCTTCGTAAGAAGAATGCTCGTAATTCACCCGGATAAAAAGCTTCATTCAAACCTCTCTGTCCAATAAGCCATTAGTTTTTTGATGTTTTCCATCGAAACCGTAGTGTGTTCAACATTCACTCTCACCTTAAGAGGTCCTGTAAAGTCACTCCATTGAAACGTAAAATCGTAAAGATTTTCTGCTTTTTTATACTTTCTCACACACAAGCCTGTTCGCAAGTCTTTAAGCTCTCCCCAGAAACTTGCTTTCAAAAAACCTCTTTTGCATTCGTAGGAACTCAAAATTTCTCGGGCGTCGAGCTGTCCAAAAAAATCTTTTGCTGTTCTCGAACGTAGAAAATCTATCAAATTACCTTGATCGCCCCAAAGCTTATCAACAGAAAAGCGATTAATTTTTGAAGCATCCAAAATCTTTGCGTCCATCGAATAAGATCCAGCATCAAATTCATCTGTCACAAACTGAGCATGATCCAAACGGCAAATACGATGCTTAAGAACATACGGCAACTGAGGCTCGTCTTTTCCCTCAGACCAGCACTTTAGATAGTCAGGGACGTTGATAGAGCGCCCCTTCCACATTTCTACCTTTTGAATCTTTGCCTTAAATATGGAATCAACCAAAAGATTTTGTGTTTTATAAAGTTGCGCATATAAAGTTTTTTGCGCTTCTTGCTTAGATAAAAATTTAAGCTTTAACGGATTAATTTCTTTTAATAATAAATTTAACTTTGCGGAAGGAACGATAAAAGAAATATTATTGCTAAACAAAATACGGGCATCGTTTACACCCACTACTTTTCCAAATTCATTTACTGACGGGCCCCCGCTCATTCCCTCGTTGAGTGGGGTAGAAACATGGACAATTTGATAAGGTCCTGACTCAAGTAATCCATTATAGACTCCTTCAATAAGACTCATGTTTATGTCATGAGGCAGACCCAGGGAAAAAACCCTGTCCCCCTTAGAAGGTGTTGCGTTTTCTAAAACAACTTGCGAGGGAAATTCCTTATCGATTTTTATAAGAGCCAAATCATCGGCAACGCTAAAAGCAATCAAGTGAGCTTCTATGTTTTTATTGTCATCAAGCTCAGCAACAATTTTCCATTGCTCTCCGGGCTGCATCACAAAATCAGAAATCACATGATAATTTGTCGCAATTATTCCAGACTTATGCACCACAAAGCCGCTTCCATAAGAAGCTTTTGGAGACGTCAAAGAATCTGCTGCTTTCACCCGAAGCATGAGCGGTTTGAGTTGATTGAAAATATTTTTTCCTTGATTATTTTCGGCATTTACTAACAGGGAAAGAAAATACAAAAACAAAATCTTTTTCATCAATTATCCTTCTTTCATAATACGCTCTTTTAAAGCTGTGTAACGGGGAAGCTCCTGAAAATTTGCGACAGCAATTTGAAAAGCTTTTCTTGAGCCTACCAAGACACATACTTTTTTTGCTCGAGTAACAGCTGTGTAAAGCAATTTTCGACGAAGCATCCTGTAATGCTGTGTTGAAAGAGGAAGAACAATTGCTCCAAACTCTGAACCTTGGCTTTTATGAACAGAAAGAGCATAGGCTAAACTCAATAAGTTTAGCTCCTCAAAAGAAAACTTAACTTTGTGACCTCGATCGAATGCCACAACCAGCTCTTCGTCTTCTAAGTCAATTCCAACGATATATCCTAAATCTCCATTAAAAATTTCTTTTTCATAATTATTTTTAAGAACAACAACTCGGTCACCTAATCCCCAAAAAAATTCTCCTCTTTTTATTTTTTTTTGAGGCTGAGGATTTATTTTTTCTTGCAGCTCTAAATTAAGTTGATCAATACCCAGTACTCCCTTGTACATGGGAGACAAAACTTGAATCTCCGAATCTTGAATTTGAAATTTTGTAGGAATTCGATGAGTCACAAGATCAACAATCTTATCTTTTATGAGTTGAGGGTCCTCTTCTTCGATAAAATAAAACTCTTCCCCCAAAGTCTTGTCCCTTAACATTTCTCCTGAATTGATGGAATGTGCTGCTTGTATGATTCCACTTCCAGCTTTTTGCCTGTAAATTTTATCTAATTTTGAAACCGTAAATCGGCATTCTATTAAATCGTGAAAAAAATGCCCCGCTCCTACAGGCGGCAACTGATCACGATCTCCTACAAAAACAACTTGAGCCTCCCGAGGTAACGCTCTAAAAATTTCTCGAACAATTGATAAATCGAGCATCGAGCTTTCATCACAAAGGAGAAAATCTACTTCGAGGGGATTTTCTTTATGATGCTGAAATCCTTGACTAACTGGATCGTATTTTAATAATCGATGAACAGTAGAGGCTTCTCTTCCGCAAAGCTCTTCAAGTCTTTGAGCGGCTCTTCCTGTTGGAGCACAAAGAGCAACCCTTTTTCCCTGACCTGCAACCATAGCCACAAGAATTTTTGTAAGTGTACTTTTTCCGGTACCAGGGCCTCCCGTGATAACACTTAATTTATGTTGAAGTGAAGAAAGAAGAGCCATTCTCTGGCCGTCACTTAACTCCAATGAAAACTTAGCTTCAAAATGACCTAAAAGATCAACTTTTAGAGGTGAAAAATTTTCATTATAAAAAGATAAAATTAAATCCGCCACTTCACTTTCGAGCCGATGAAAGAAAGGAAGGTAGACTCTCTCCCCCTCTCTAACAAGAAGTGCATCAGGCGGCATTCCCTCAAGCTCAAAACTCAACAAAGCCTCCATATTTTTTAAAAGCTCTTGCTCAGGTAAGTAAAGATGCCCTTCCTGGGAGGCTTGTTTGAGAATATAATAAAGAGCCGCCTCAATTCGCTCTTGTGAATTTTCTTTTATTCCCAATTGAAGCGCCAACTCATCGACTGTTTTAAACCCAAGCCCCTCAACTTCTCCCACTAGGCGATATGGGTTTGATTTTAAAATTTTAATCGTGTCTAGGCCGTACAGTTCAAGCAATTTTTTTGCCTTATTTGTACCCAATCCATTACTTTGAAGAAAACTTATCACCTCCGCATGGGCTCCCTGTTCTTTTAAAGCACGTGAGGCTTTGAGAGCCCTCTTCATTCCCAATCCTGAAATCTCAGAAAGCCGCGCAGGCTGATCAGCGATGACCCTTAAAGAATCTTTTCCAAAAAGATCGACGATTTTTTGAGCAAAGCCCTCTCCTATCCCTGGCAAAAATCCTGAGGAAAGAAATTTCATTATACCCTGTGAACTTTTAGGATTTTCAACGGTGATTTTTTGAATTTTATACTGAGTACCCCATTTTTTATCTTCAACAGGAGAAACCTCGGCATAAATATTTTGTCCTTCAGCCAAAGGAGGGCAAAAGCCCACAAGAGTTTGTATTTTTCCAAGTGAATCTTTGACTCTGATCACTCCATAACCATTTTCTGGATTCGAATAAACTATTCGATCTAAAATTCCTTTAATCTGCATCATTCATCAAAAAGCGAGGCTTGAAGCTTCGACACCCGCTTGGGAGCTTTCTTAACAGGTTTATCTTTTGTTCCTGGAGACTGTAAAGAATCAAAAGTTTTTAAAAAATGATCTTGCTTTTGTCTTAAGCTCTTGAGCGTTGCTTGAAATTCATATTTCAATTCTTGCTCAACTGAAGAAATATTTTTCTGCTGACTAAAATTCCAGGCTCTCTCAGATCTCAAAAGAATGATTTCTTTTCTAAGATCTTTAATTTTTTCTTTTAGATGGCTCGATTGAACCAAAAGTCCAGAATAAGAAAGCGAAGGAATATCCTCTTTAGACAGCAGATGCTCCTCTAAACGAAGTAGCTCGTAAACATCATTTTCCGCATAGGCACGCTGAACCCGAACCCACAAATTCTTTTCGCTTTCAGCAAGAGCTTCTCCTCTCAAATCAGGATGAATCGCTCGAATAATTCTTCTATAAATTTCTTTTGCGTCTGAATCAGCAGATTTTTTTTGAGACGAAAAACTTTGAAATTGCTCCTCGTGAGCTTCCCCCTCGTCTGTATTAGATTCGATATTTTGAGAATTCTCATAAAATCCCTGAGCGGAACACTCCTGATAAACCCTAGAAGGATCTAAATTTAAATCAATGCTCATCTGAAAAGTTTCTTCAATTTGAGCCCCCATTTCTTGAACTTTTTTTTCAAGCTGGGAAATCTCTTCCAGTTGACTTGCAAAATTGAGACTCACCCACGCTTGATACTGCGGGAGGTCACGGGAAAAGTAATCGTGAATAAGCGCCTCAACCTCCTGAAGCTCCCGTGAAAGCTCTTCTAACTCTTGCTGCAGAGCTTTTCGCAAGGGTCCTTCATCAATCCACAACAAGTTCGACATAGAGATCAGCAATTTGAATTAAAGTGTAAAGACCTAAGGAGTTCAAGGGGGCAGAGAAGAGTCTCTAAATTGTTGCCAAGACGCAGCTTTTGAGCGAACTTTTAAATAACGGAGTTTAAATAAAGCTTATGCAACTGAATCGACTTATCGACCATACTCTTCTCCGTGCAAATGCTCGCGAAAAAGATATTCTTCAACTCTGCCAAGAAGCTCGAGATTATAATTTCTATTCCGTATGCATTCACTCAAAATGGCTTAACCTTTGTACTAATGAGTTAAAATATTCAGACACGCTGCCCATCACAGTGATTGGTTTTCCTCTAGGAGTTTCTTCACTCAAATTTAAGCAGAAAGAATGCGAGGAGGCTCTCAAATTTGGAGCTCAAGAAATCGACATGGTCCTTGACCTTGCCCCTGTTTTTGAAGCTGAATGGAAAAAAGTTGAGCATGAAATAAAATCAATTGTTCAACTTTGCGACGAAATTCCCGTTAAAGTTATCATCGAAACCGCTTACCTTAATCAAACAGAAATTGCGGAGTGCTCAAAATGTTGTGACTTCGGAAAAGCAGCTTTCGTTAAAACCTCTACTGGCTTTGCTCCAACTGGTGCCAAAGAAGAAGATATTCTCACAATCAAAAAAAATTGTGGTTCTCTACAAATCAAAGCAAGTGGTGGAATCAAAAATTATAAAGATGCCCAAAAAATGATTGATGCAGGAGCAACAAGAATTGGATCAAGTGCAAGCGTTTCAATTTTAAATGAGTGGAAAGCTTTTAACAAATTATGAAAAAAGCCTCGCGAGTTATTTTAATTGTGATGGATTCCGTTGGAATTGGAAAGGCTCACGATGCCGACCAATATGGAGACTTAGGCGCTAATACTTTAGGAAACATTGCAAGTTGGGCCAAAAAAAATCAATTGTCATTTGCACTGCCCACTCTTACTCGATTGGGTCTAGGAAGATTGCTAAACGAATTTAAAACAGATTTTCCGTATATTGGCGCAAGTGCAAGACTTGAGGAAATTTCAGCTGGTAAAGACACAACAACAGGACATTGGGAAATTGCTGGGACTCCTCTTAAAGAACCTTTTTCTTTTTTTCCACAAGGCTTTCCTCAAGAACTTGTTAGAAAATGGTGTGAGCAGTCAAAGCTTGCGGGTGTGCTAGGAAATAAAATGTACTCTGGTACGGCTGCTATAGATTTATTTGGTATGGAGCACATTAAAAGTGGACAACCCATACTCTACACAAGCATGGATAGCGTCTTTCAAGTAGCTGCTCACGAAGCTCATTTTGGACTTGAAAGACTTTATCAAATTTGCGAAACAGCTCGCGAACTCACAAGAGACATGCGAATTGGACGCATTATTGCCCGACCTTTTATTGGAGAAAACAAAGAGAGCTTTAAAAGAGTTCCTGAGCATAGGAGGGATTTTAGTTTAGAACCTCCTCTACCTAATCTTCTTGATCTCGTAGCAAAACACCTTCCAATTGCATCTGTCGGAAAAATTGACGATATCTTTTGTCACCGCTCCATAAAATATAAAAACCATAGTGGAAATAACAAAAAAACAGGCGAAGCCCTTGTTGAATTCTTAAAAAACCCCGATCTTCAAAAATCTTTTATCTTTGCAAATTTTATTGATTTTGATCAAGACTACGGCCACAGAAGAGATCCCAAAGGATACCTTCAGTGCCTGAAAGAATTTGACGCTTACATTGAAAAAATCTTACCTCAACTCAAGGATGATGATTTACTTCTGATTACAGCAGACCATGGCAACGATCCAACCTTTAAAGGAAGCGACCATACTCGAGAAAATGTTCCTCTGCTTTGCTATTCAAAAAACCCTGCGTTTCAAGCCGTGTCCCTTGGTGAAGAAAAAGGCTACTTTCAAATTACAAAAATTATTTTTGAAAGCTTAGGTCTTGAAAAAGAAATCACTGAACTTGAATCTCTCAAAAACACAAAATCTTTTGCGTCTCTCATGTGGAGGGCTTCATGATCGTCTCTGAAATTATAAGAAAAAAAAGAGAAGGACTTGAACTCTCACAAGAAGAAATCGAATGGATGGTAACAGGAGCAGCTAATGAAAGCATTCCTGACTATCAACTCAGTGCTTGGCTGATGTCTGTTTTTTTTAAAAGCATGACCGATAAAGAAACTCTTTTTTTGACCCAGGCCATGAAAAATTCTGGGGAAAGTTACAACTGGAAAAAATTAAATCCTAAACTGCGTCACTCTGCCCTCGTCGATAAACATTCTACAGGTGGAGTGGGAGATAAAGTCAGCCTCGTCATCGTTCCTTTGGCAATTGAGCTTGGAATAAAAGTTCCTATGATGAGCGGACGTGGCCTTGGCCATACGGGAGGAACCGTTGACAAACTTCTCTCCATTCCTGGTTTTAAAATGAATCTCTCTCCTCAAAAAGCAGCTCGACTTCTTGAAGAAGTGGGTGCCTGTATGCTCTCTCAAACCAATAAACTTTGTCCTGCAGATAAAAAATTATACCACTTGCGCGATGTCACAGCGACCGTTGAAAGTTATCCGCTCATCACAGCTTCAATTGTCTCAAAAAAATGGGCGGAGGGCTGCGAAGCAATTGTTTTTGACGTGAAATACGGAGAAGGCGCTTTTATGGAAAACAAAGAGAAGGCCGAAACTCTTGCTCAATGGCTCATCAAAGAAAGTAAACTTGCGGGCCTTAAAGCAAAAGGACTTCTCACAAGAATGGAGGAACCTCTAGGCACTTGTATCGGGAATGCCCTCGAAGTTGAAGAAAGTGTCTGGATTTTAAAAAACGAATTCCCCTCTCCTCTTCATAAAAAGCTAGCCCAAGACCTGCAAAAGCTTTGCTGTCAAACAGCTGCGCAAATGGCTCTTCTTGGTGGAACACGAAGGGATTTCGAAAAAACTGTTCAAGAGTGTGAGAGTATTCTTGCAAGTGGAAGAGCCTTTGCTCATTTTGACAAACTCATTCGCGCCCAAGGAGGTCAAACTCAATGGCTAAAAAAACTTCCACGTGCAAAAAGAATTGAGCTTAAAAGTAAGCACAATGGATATGTCACAGATATTCAAGCTCGAAACCTAGGATTACTTGGGCTTGAAATGGAAATCGGACGCAAAAAAATGGATGATAAAATCACACCCTCTTCTGGAATCGAAGTTCTTGTCGGAGTGGGTACAAAGGTAAAAAAAGGCGACGTCCTTGCCTGTATTCGAACTGACAAAAAATTAGAGAGTACATTTCTTAGTAAAATTATGAGTTGTTTTGTCATCAAAGAAAAATGTCTTGAAAAAAAAGGAGATCTCCTATGGAAAATTCTGCACTGAAAATAAAAGATTGGCTCAACTCACGCAAAATTAATCTTCCCTCTTTGCATGTTGTCTTAGGATCTGGCCTTGCTTCTTCTCTCGATGACTTTGAGAAAACACAACTTAGTAAAAACGAAAGTTCTTGGAATCTTAAGGCAACACTCTCTTTTAGCGAAGTCCCTGGAATAAACCCCTCGACTGCCCCAGGACATTCTGCCTCCTTTAAATTTTATGAAAGGAACGGAAAAACATTAAGTTTTCAAACAGGTCGCCTTCACGGATATGAGGGGAACACTCCTCAAGCTGTGGTCAAACCCCTTATGGCTTTGTGCGATTTAGGAGTCCAAAAATTTATCCTGAGCAATGCCGCGGGTTCTTTGCAAACTCACATGAAAGCTGGAACCGTGATGTTGATCGACGATCAAGTCAACTTAACGGGACTCAACCCCCTTACTGGAACTAACGATGAATCTAAAGGTCCCCGCTTTCCTGATATGAGCCAATGTTACAGTCCCCGTATCAATCAAATTCTCAAAAACAATTTAATTAAAAATAACGTAATTGTTCACCATGGAATTTATATCGGAGTAAATGGTCCATGCTTTGAAACTGCGGCTGAGGTGAAACTTTTTTCGAACTGGGGAATGGGTGCTGTGGGAATGAGTACCGTTTTTGAAGCCATTGCTCTTCGTCATCGAGGAAGCGAAGTTGGCGGATTGTCTTTTCTTGCAAATATGGGAACTGGCCTTGCTGAAAAAGCCCACGAAAAACTTTCAGGCGAAGAAGTTCTAGAAGAGGGAAAAAAGAAAGCTCCTCTTCTTCTATCCTCTATCTTTAAAAGTGCAGAGGAGTTAATTTAAGAATTGTGAAAAAATTTGATCTCGGTATTTTATGTGGCCAATTTCTTTCAATGAAAGACCATCAGGCTAAAATTGAAAAAAATATATTTCTAGGAATAAAAAAAGAAAAAATTTCTTTTGTAGGCTCTGAAAATAAAAAAGAAGAATGTGAAGAATTTATTGATGCAAGCCAAAAACTGGTGATGCCTGGGCTTGTAAACTCTCATGCTCATTTGCCTATGCAACTTTTTAGAGGTCTTGCGGACGATGAGCCTTTTGATGTTTGGCTTTGGCAACATATCCTTCCTCTTGAAGCAAAACTTGTAAGCCCTGAATTTGTCAGACTTGGAACTCAAATGGCTCTGCTTGAAGCTCTTTCTTTTGGCATCACGAGCATCTATGACATGTATTATTTTGAAAATGAAATTGCTGACGTTTGCCTCTCTTCTGGGATGCGCGCTGTTGTGGGAGAGACTTTTGGAGACTTTCCTGCTCCTGATAATAAAGCTCAAAATCGAAATGACCTTAAAATTGTTCAGACAATGCTTGAAAAATACGGAACAAATCATTCCCACATAAGGCCCATACTGGCTCCCCACGCACCCTATACATGTAGTGACAAAACTCTCATGCTTGTCAGAGATTTTGCCATTAAAAATGAAATGACTATAGGAATTCACGTCTCTGAAACAAAAGGAGAAGTAGAAAAAAGCTTTCAAGAATTTGCCAAAAGCCCCGTGAAAAGGCTCTATGATCTTGGCGTTTGTGAAGCCCCCACTATCTACGCTCATTGTGTTCATGTAGACGACAATGACATTGCCCTCATGAAAGAAAAAAATGTTCGAATTGCTCACAACCCCGAAGCCAACATGAAATTAGGCTCTGGGGCTGCTCCCGTTCCAAAGTTTATCAAAGCGGGAATCGCTACAGGGCTTGGAACAGATGGCGTTGCGAGCAACAACGATTTTAATCTTTGGAAAGAAATGGATTTTGCCGCAAAGCTTGCCAAATTATCAAACTCTGACAACACAGCCATGACAGCGAGTGATGCTTTGAGGCTTGCAACCTCAAAAGGTGCGAAGGTCTTAGGCTTCGAAAAAACTGGCCAACTTCGAGAAGACTATCTTGCTGATTTTTTAATTTTAAATTTACATGACGTAAACCTCAAACCTTGTCAAAACACTCTAAGCTCTTTGGTTTATTCAACAACGGGTAGAGAAGTAGAAAGCGTTTACTGTCACGGAAAGTTACTCTTCAATAAGGGAGACTTTAAAACTCTTGATAAAGAAAAAATTATTCAAGAATGCGAGAACTACACAAAGAAACACTTTTAAGCAGCTTGCTTAATATTTATAAATTCACTTGTGTACTCATAAAGAGATTCAAAACTTTCTAAAAAAACTTTTCGAAGATTTAAAATTGCTGTTTCATCACATTTACGAAGAATTTCTTCGGCATTTTTTTCAACATGCAAGCAACAATCCCTTAAGGAATGAAGCCCCAAGTTTGAACTCATTGTTTTTAATGAATGAGCGCGAGCACTCATTTTTACAATATCGGATTCATCGTAAGCACGTTCAATTTGATCTACCAAATCTGGGCTCAACTGAGAAAAAGAAGCAAATAGCTCATCAAACATGGTCATCCCATTTTTGCTCGTTACCTTTTGAGCAGCCTCAATCGACTTTGAATCAACAAGAACCACTTTATCTAATTTTTTCTTAAATCTTTTATCCATAAGCTTTCTTATCTATCGGATAGGCCAAAAAATTATTGAGTTAAAAAATTGTCACTTCTTAAAAGCCTAGCGAAGAACCTTAAGATCATTATAAATATAATTTTGATAACTCTCGTAAAGTTTTGGGTCACAACCATTCAAAGTTGAGTTGCAGATTCTTCTAAGAGCTGAGTTAGCTTTGAAATAGTCACTTTTATTTAATTTTAATAAATCAAGGATCAACCCTCCAAGAAAATAAATATCCATTTTCTTATCTAACAATGATTCATCTGATAAAGGAGTATTTGACCATATGGAAAAAAATGTTTGATAAAGAGGTCTATCTACATTCTTTAAAAAAGGCATTTTTTGGATTTCACCTTCAAAACTGGGTAAGTGATCTCCAAAAGAAAGTAAAACCGCTGGTCTTTTATTATTTCCAACAATAAACCGATTAATAAAACCCTGATGAGCTTTTATTGTATCAAGAAATCTTAATAAATAATCAGAAAATGGATGTGCCCATTTTTCTTTTTCAATATCTTTTGACAACAAACCCGTAATCTCTTTTTTATTATGAGGTCCGTGATTATTCATTGTTAACATCATCACAAAAAGAGGTTTAGACGTTACTTTTCTAAGTTCATCTATTTTTTTATAAAAATAAGGAAACAAAAAAGTATCAGAAACTGCCCATTCACGAGACACGATCCCTAAATCATCACTATCCCAAAATTCATCAACTCCATATTTTAAGTAGGACTTTCTTGCAGCAAAGAAAGAACCGTGAACTGGATACAACACTATCGTATAGTAACCATTATCCTTTAATTCTGAAAAAAGAGTTTTTTGAACAAAGGGAACTATAGAAAAGTTTAAAGGAACTGAAAATTTTGGAAAGTCATTAACATTTAACCCAGTAAGAAAATTAAATTCAGATATGTAAGTTCCGCCCCCAAACGTCTGAACGTTTAGCGGCAAATGATATAAAAGGTGCTTGGAATTTTTAAAAAAATTGAAATTATTGATATGTTTTTCGTTTAAATCAATAATTGAAGGATCAAACGTTGACTCGTTTAAAACAACAAAAACATCAGGTTTTTTAATTTGAGTTAATTTAGTTTTTTGTTGAAAAGACTTTGATCTCTTTAGAAAAGATATAGAAGACTCATTAGATTTTATTAATTTTTCGAAATTGGAAGCGCGCAAATCAAAAACCGTATTCAAAAAATAAATAAGTGCCCCATATTGACTTAACCTTTGATCAATTAACTGATTTGAACTCAATTGCTTAAAGCTATATTTCTCTAGTATTTTTAAACCAACGCCCATTAAAAATAAAAAAATAACTGATGCTTTTATAAAATATTTTTTTTTAATCTCTTTTCTTTGAATCATGAAAATTGTGGAAGATATAAAAATGATGAATATAAAGAGAAAGAAAACTGCCTCTACACGATAAACGCTTAACATTTCAGGCTGCCTCAAAACATAAGTTAATAAAAGAATATCGGAACTAACTATCGGACTTCCAAGGTATTGCATCTTGTAATAAGTTCCAAGCTTTAGAGCATTTACTCCAAGAGCAACAACCCAAAGGGACAGTAAAAAACTTCGGCTTATTACAAAAACGCAGGAAATTAAATAAGCACATATAATAACTGTTGGAAACAGGCCAGGCTCTTGAAACAAGTCACAGAAAAATAAAAAAAATAAAAAGAATATGCTGAAATAAAAAAAACTTGAAAGTAATTTATTCTTCACTCAGTTAAATATAACTCATTAGAATTAATTTTCTAAAAAATTGTTTAAATATTCCAAGGCACCACAGGTAGCTTGCTGTGCAAATGATCGATCGTCAAAAAGTTTGAGTGTATGAGCTCCGTCGTTTGTTTCAACGTATTTAAAGGGGACATTTTTTTGTGCAAGAGCTTCACTAAACTCCCGAGAGGAACGCACGGGAACTAAATCATCGTTTTGAGCGTGAACAAGATAAAAAGGAATGTTCTGTTTTTTAATCTGTGCTTTTGGGGAAGCCCACATTGCAAAGCTTGGTGCCAAAAAAGGGTGTATTCCTAAAAAATTGATAACAAGACTCGATTGCAAGGCATCTAATCCATCTAAATTAGTAAGGTCATAAGGACCGTAGTAGGCAACAACACCCTGAACATTTGGCTCAAAATCTTGAACTGGACACTCCCGATCACTAAAGTGTTGATGTTTTGCAGTTAATCCAACCTCTGCCGCTAAATGGGCTCCCGCAGAAAACCCAATACCCAAAATTCGATCTGGATTTATGTTAAAAAGCTTGTGATTTTTTTTTAAAGTTTTTAAGGCACATCGCAAATCTTCAATAGGTTGAGGAAAGCGCCCTCCCTCTGGAGTCACTAAAGAATAAGAGACTGTTATTGCAGCAAACCCCATAGAAGTAAGTTGTTTTGCAAGAGGGCGATAATCTCTACGATCACCTCTCACCCAAGCTCCTCCATGAATAATCATAGCCACCGGCAATGGCTTTTCAGAGAAACTTACTGGAGCATACAAATCCATTCCTAAATCTTTTTTATAAATCATGTTTTCAATTGAATGATATTCGCTGGGAGAAACAGGAGGCGTACAAACTTGAGAATACGTAAGATTCGAACCTGCTAACAAAACAAACAGAGAAAAAACAAATAAAAGCTTTTTCATATTCAAATTCTGAGGACGCTTTGACCAAGGAGCAAGGAACAGAGCGGCGGGGGAGAAACGAGCCTTCAATCAAGAGGCCCTTAAAAAAACTCTAAGCCTTAGCGGCCTTTAGAAGCCAGTCTTTAAACTTTTCGTGAACCTGATTCAAAGAAGCTTCCCTATAAGATAAATAAAGGCGATTTATGAGAGGAGGAAAGTCTTTTGTATCCAATGCATGTAAAGTCTTTTCCTTGATTTCACTTTGAACCGTATGAAGTGGAGAAACCGAAATTCCTAAACCACTTTTCATAAGTTCTGTGATGACAGAAAAAGAATTAATACGGTGTGAATATTTAAACCGACGGTCTACAAAAAAACCCTGCGATTCAATCCATCGCAAAGTCCATGGATCAAAGTGTTCCGCATCACCGTAGCCAATCCAACGAAAATGCTCCCAAAAGCGATCAGATTTTTTTGCTTTTCTTAAAAATTCCTTAAGTCGGTCGATCTCATCTTTTTTTCCAACGGGAGTGAGCTTTTCTTCCAATAAAACCTGACTTACAACGCGCGTATCCTCAATTCTTTTTGTTGAAATAATTAAGAAGAGTTGTCCCGTCACTAACTCTTCTTCTAACTTATCCGATTCCGCAATATCCCAAAGGAATCGTGCTTGAGGTTCAATTTTTAAAAAATCTAAAATTCTTGGTCGCAACCAATACTCACCAAAACCAGCAACAGAACCGAAAAACAATTTACTATCATGATGCTTTTCGCTTTCACGAGCTTCTGTGAGAATTTTCTCAAGCCTTTCAAGTTCAGGAAGAAGCTTCCTTAAAAGAGCTTCTCCTTTGCCCGTTAAAATATTTCTTCGCCCTTGTTTTTCAAAAAGAGGCTGTCCCACTTGTCGCTCTAAGTTTTGAATTTGCAAACTCACAGCCGGCTGAGTGAGTCCTAAAGTTTTTGCAGCTTCAGCGACACTCCCCAAAGTCGCAACATGAACAAAAACCCTCATACTTTGAAGACTAAAATCAGCTAGTTCCGACAAAAACATAAAAGATAAAGCCTTAAATTAAGACCAAAGATCTCCTAGGGTATTTCTCTCAAATAAAGATTTACGATCCGTGCCTGTGCCTACAAGAGTGATTCTTACTTCGACGTAATCTTCAATCAGAGAAAGATAACGGTCTAAAGGCTGAGATAATTTATCCCCCGTAAGAGTTTCCGACCACCCCTCGCACTCAATCACTTCTCCTTTACGTTTGACGCAAATTTTTTCTTCTCCAGATAAAATGTCTGCTTTGGTCATCACAAGATCTGAAATATCTCCAAGCTGAACATTATTTTTAAGCTCATCAAGATCAAGCCATCCCACGCGACGAGGTCGCCCTGTTGTTGCTCCAAATTCAGAGCCGTTTTTTCGAATACGCTCTCCTGTTTGGTTATTCAGCTCCGTCGCAAAAGGCCCGCTCCCTACGCGAGTCATATACGCTTTAAAAACTCCAAACACTCTTCCCAATTTTGAATGAGGAAAGGGAGCTCCAACAGAAGCCATTGCTGGCATAGCGTTTGAGGAGGTGACAAAAGGATAAGTCCCGTGATCGATGTCTAAGCTCAACGCTTGCGCGCCTTCGAGTAAGCATTTTTCTTTTTGTGCAATATTATAAAAAGGAGCTGCCTCAAAAGAAACATAATCTTTGAATAAGGAAATAATTTCAAAAAAATCTTCATTTTCTTTTAAAGAAGATTCTTTACCCTTCATTTCTCTAATCAAAACATTGGCATAAGCGAGAGAATCTTTTAGTCGTTCGCGCGCACCTTTTTCATCCAAAAATAGATCACCCATTCGAATATTTCTTCGATCAACTTTGAAACTATAAGTTGGACCAATCCCTTTTTTAGTCGTACCCAAGCCCCCACTTCCCAGCTCACGAGCCTCATCTAGCGCTCTATGAAAAGGAAAAGTGAGATGAGTACGATAATCAATTTTTATTCTTTGGGGAGAAATATCCAGGCCGCTGGCTTTGTGCTCGTCCGTTTCTTTTTTAAAGCCTAGAGGGTCAAGCACACAAGCTGCCCCAATAAAGTTTTTGCACTTAGGAAAAAGGATTCCCGAAGGAACCGAGTGAGTAACTATTTTTTTTCCATCTACCCAAAGAGTATGTCCCGCGTTTGATCCACCGTTAAACCGAATGACCCAATCTGCTTTTTGTGCGAAATAATCAGTTATTTTACCTTTGCCTTCATCTCCGTATTGGAGACCGATTATGAGAGGATGTTTCACATCTCCAAACGATACGAGGCCCTTCACTGAGTTTCAAGCATTTTAGGTCTATACGCCCCATCTGCGAGTCACCATTATCTGAAATAACAAAACGCCTATCTAAGGGAAGATTCGGTTAAAAATAGAGGAACCTTAACCAAGA
>CAYOWH010000026.1:0-28508 GCA_964407615.1 uncultured Bacteriovoracaceae bacterium
GTACCTTCGATCCACCAACTTTGGGTCATTGGGAAATTATTCAAAGAGCGCATCCCCTTTTTGACAAGTTTTATATTGTTCTTGCAGTTAATACTGTGAAAAATCCTTTGCTTTCTCTCGAGGAACGCGAAGAAGTTTTAAAAAAATTAATTTTCAAAGAAGGTCTTCAAGCTAAATGCGAAGTTCTGTCATCAAACGAATTGGTTGCAAAACTAAGCAAAAAGTTAAAAGTTGATTATCTCGTTCGAGGCGTTCGAAGCGGAAAAGACCTTGAACACGAGCTTCCAATGTCTGTCGCCAATGAAATTTTATCTCAGGGGATGACAACAATTTTAATCCCTTCTACAAAAGAATCTACTTTTGTGAGCAGTACTCTCGTGCGTGAAATTTACTCCCTCGGTGGAGAAGTCAGCAAGTTTGTCCCAGAGGTTGTTGCAGAATTTTTAAAATCAAATAAAAAATCAAATCATAAATCTAAGACGAAAGTGAAAGGTAAGAAAAAATGATTCCTCAAAGAGTTGCCGGTAGTTCAACCCTCGCCATGCTTGAAAAAGTAAGACAAATGAAAGCTCAGGGTATGGATGTTGTGTCTTTTGCCGCAGGGGAATCTGATTTTCCTACACCTCGAGAAGTGATTGACGAAGCTCATAAAGAAATGCTCGAGGGAAACACTCGCTATGTTTCAACTCAAGGCGTGCCTGTTTTGAGAGAGGCGCTAGCAAAAGATTATCGAAATCGTTTGAATGTTTCATGGGCAGCTCCCCAACATTTTTTAGTGGTAGCAGGAGCAAAACAAGGAATTCATTTGGCGCTATCTGCAATTTGTGATGCAGGCGATGAAGTTTTGATCCCTGCTCCTTACTGGGTGAGTTATCCCGGGATAGTTAAAGCTCTTTCTGCAAAACCTGTGACTCTTCAAACTCGTTTGGAGGATCGTTATTTTCCGAATGTCGATATTCTTGAAAAAGCTTGGACGCCTCGAACGAAGGCTCTCATTATGGCCTCTCCCGGAAATCCCACGGGTTTGATGATTGAAGAAAAGTTACTCAAAGATATCATCGCGTGGTGTGAAAAGAAAAAAGTTGTTCTGATCTTTGACGAGCTCTACGAGCGTCTTACTTTTGGAAAAACCAATCATATTTCAGCTTTGTCGCTTGTAACAGAAGCTCAAAGTGAATGGGTTGTGAGCGTGAATGCTTTTTCGAAAACATTTGGAATGACAGGGTGGCGTTTGGGATGGGTTGCAAGTCATCCTAAGAACATTGAATATCTGACTGATCTTCAAAGCCAAGTTCTCACTTGTATGCCAGGTTTTGCTCAAGTAGCAGCTGCTCGTGCCATGGACAAGGTCGATTCAATTTTAAGTCCTGTTGTGAAAGCTTTTGGAAATAGAAAAAAAATTATCATGCAGGGCTTGTCAGGTATTGAGGGAGTTAAAACTCTTGAGCCTGAGGGGGCTTTTTACGTTTTGGTTGACGTGAGTGGTGTCATTGCTCGTAAGAAACTCAAAGACGACAAAGATTTTGTTCAGAAGTTGTTGGAGCAGCAGCAAGTTGTTACCGTTGCGGGCTCTGCTTTTGGAGCTCCTAATACTTTTAGAATTTCGTTTGCGATGAATGAAGAAGAGATTACAAAAGGACTCGAGCGAATCAAGACCTTTTGTGTGTCTTGATCCGCCCGAGTTTTATTAAATAAGAAATTTTTGTTTAAGTTTTACAGCTTAAATTAGTTAAATTAATTCCAGCCAAAGTTAGCGCCAAAGCCAATGCTGAATGCTCCACCTGTTCCATTGATTCCATACTGAGGTATGTAAGCACCCGGAGGAGCAATTCCGAATTGTTGATTACCAAGAAAGGCACCGGCATTATTGTAGTAGGGAACTGACCAAGTTTGGCAAGGGAATCCATTATAGGTTTGGTATCCCGTAAAGAAGTTATTATTATAGCCAAACTGGTTTCCAAAAAGAGTATTATAGCAATTTTGATCGTACAAACATTGATTGTAATAAGCATCGAAATTTCCGTTGTTTGCTAGATTGTTATTGTTCCTGCCTGAGTCACCACAACTTGTAAGAGCCGTTAAAAGAATAATAGCACTCAGAGCAAATGACATTTTTGTTTTCATATTTCTATAGCTGCAATCTCCGGGCCATCAGATAACGACAAAAAAAGATCCATCTTCCTATTTAAGGGGATTTGGCAAAAAATCTTTTTATAAAGTGATTAATAAATGATCACTTAACAATAAAATATCAAAGATATTAGGACCAAAAAAATAGGTTTTAGCCCTTTTTGAGGACTTGTAATTGTAGTTCCGCGAGTTGATCGGGGCTTACGCGAGAGGGGCATTCGCTCATCAAGCAAGAAGCCGAAGCTGTTTTGGGAAAGGCAATCACATCGCGTATATTATGAGTTCCGGCTAACATCATAACAAGACGATCAAGTCCAAAAGCCACCCCTCCGTGGGGAGGTGTCCCATATTGAAGAGCTTCCACAAAGAATCCAAATTTTTCTTTGATTTCTTCATCTTTAAAGCCCAGAGCTTTGAACATTGATTTTTGAACATCGCTATTGAAAATTCGAAAGCTTCCTCCCGCAACTTCAGATCCGTTGAGCGCTAGATCGTAAGCAAGAGCCCGAATACTTCGAAGAGTGTCGATGTCGTTTGATTTTAGTTTTTCTAAATCTTCATCAAGGGGGCGCGTGAAGGGATGATGAGCTGCAGCCAATCTTCCATTTTGGGCGTCGAACTCAAAAAGAGGAAAGTGAGTGATCCAGGTAAAAGGCCAGCTTTGGCTGAGGCCTTCTCCAATTAATTTCAATTCACGAGCTACCATGAGACGTAAATTTCCCATAGCCTCATACACACGAGGAGCTGCTTCAGCTGCAAAGAAAATATAATCACCATTTGAAGCTCCCAATGCAGAGCTCACTTGTTTTTGTTGTTCAGGGCTAAAGAACTTAGCAATTTGTGAATTCCATCCAGTCTCTTCGACTTTCACCCAAGCAACACCTTTTAATCCAAAAGGCGTCACGGCTGTGTTGAAGTTATCCATATCTTTGCGAGACCAAGAGGGAACTTCGCCTACTTCAGATTTCTTTACTGCAAGAGCCACAACTTTACCGCCGTTTTCGATCACGCTACTAAAAACTTTAAAGCTTGATCCTTTGAAGTGGGCTCCCACATCTTGAAGTTTTAATCCAAAACGCATATCGGGTTTGTCAGACCCATAAGATTCCATGGCTTCTTTATAAGCAACTCTCGGGAAGGGGGTTTTGATTTCAACTCCTAAAATTTCTTTCCATAAAAGAGCGACGAATTTTTCTAAAATTCCCATAAATTCATCGGGAGTAAGAAAGCTTGCCTCCAAGTCGATTTGAGTAAATTCGGGCTGACGATCTGCTCGAAGATCTTCGTCTCGAAAGCAGCGAACAATTTGAAAGTATCGCTCAAAGCCTGAAACCATCAAAAGTTGCTTCAGGGTTTGAGGTGATTGAGGAAGAGCATAGAAATTTCCTGGATGAACGCGAGAAGGAACAAGATAGTCACGCGCTCCCTCGGGAGTACTTTTGTAGAGAAAGGGTGTTTCGATTTCCCAGAATTTGTTGTCTGTAAAAAACTTCCGAGTGAGTTGCAGAACTCTATGTCGCACTTCAAGAATTCGCTTAAGTTCAGGGCGTCTTAGGTCAAGGTAGCGGTACTTCAGGCGTGTGTTTTCATTTACGCCTTCGTTTTTTTCTTCAATATTAAAGGGTAGAGCCTCAGCTAAAGAAAGAACCTCAACTTTTTTCGCTTTGACTTCAATCGCGCCTGTTGCGATTTTAGAATTTGTCATTCCCTCTGGTCGTTTTATGACTTCACCAACAATTTGAACGACACTTTCGTTGCGAAGTTTGACGTGAGAAACTTCATCAGGCAAAAAAACTTGGCAAATTCCAGAACGATCTCGTAAATCTAAAAAAGCCAAGCCTCCATGATCTCGTAAAGTTTGAACCCATCCACAGAGAGTAACTTCTTGATGGATGTGATTTTCTCTTAAATCGCCACAATTAAAGGACCGATACATAGGGAAATAGTCATAGCGCTAAAAATCTTTGGCTTCCACTAAGACTTGTAAGAGTTGGGGACAAATCGTTGCCGGAGGGGTAAATCTTACAGTAGACTGAATGACAAATGTTCGTCCCAACTCAGCCTTATAAAGGAACGCGTGATTTTTACCCCGAAGAAATGTCGGTGAGACGCCAGATTTTTGCAAAATTTCAGGAAGTTGCTCGGCAATTTGCCTTTCAAGAATATGATGGACCCCTTTTGGAACCCCTCGACCTCTATGCAGCGAAATCTGGGGAAGAACTTGTGAATCAGCAGCTTTATAGCTTTGAAGACAGGGGAGGGAGAAAAGTTGCGATTCGTCCAGAAATGACTCCCACTCTTGCAAGAATGGTTGCTGCAAAAGTTGGAGAGCTTAGTTTTCCCTTACGTTGGTTTAGTATTCCTAATCTTTATCGTTACGAGCGGCCTCAAAAAGGACGCCTTCGAGAGCACTGGCAATTTAACGTAGATATTCTTGGGGGAGAAAGTCGTTTAGCCGATATTGAAATTCTTAGCTTTGTATCTGAATTATTTGATCTGTTTGGTTGCAAAGATAAAGTAAGAATACGTCTTAACCATCGAGCTTGGGTAAACTTTTATCTCACAGAAGTTTTAAAACTAAATGCTGAAAAGGCTCAGCGTTTTTCAAAGATTCTCGATGCTAAAGAAAAAATGTCTGCGGAAGATTTTGAAAAATCTCTTTTAGATTTAGAGCTCAATTCAGAAAGAAGAAAGCTTTTTGATGAGTATTTAACTTTGGGATTGCAGGAGATGTTCAAGAAATATCCCGAATCACCCCTTTCAGAACTTGTTCAGATTTTGGAACGTTTAGGAGATCAAGATCTTTTTGAATACGATCCTGTCATTATGAGGGGCCTTGATTATTATACGGGAATTGTTTTTGAGGGTTTTGATCGCTCGCTCTCAAATAGACGAGCTCTTTTTGGAGGCGGAAGATACGATAACTTAATTGGTTTGTTTGGAAAAACTCAGGTTTCAGGAATTGGTTTTGGTTTGGGTGATGTGGTTTTGATGGATTTTCTTGCAGAAAATGCGCTTCTTCCGACTGCAAAAGCAAGTTGCGACTTTTTTGTGACACTTTCTGATGAAAAGTTTTTCGTTGAAGCTCAAAAAATTTGTAAGACTCTTCGCTCACAAAACTTTTCTGTCTCAATGAGTTTGAAAGTTTCTGCTTTCAAGACTCAGTTGAAAGCTGCTGATCGAAGCGGAGCTCGCTTTGCAATTCTCTTTGGAGATGAAGAGTGGAAAGAAAAGAAAATTATTCTTCGTGATTTAAAAACTTCTTCACAAAAATTGTTGACTGTAGATGAAATTCAAAATTTTTCTTTTGAAGAAAAATAATTTTCGCTTCAATGCATCATGATTGCAAGAAAAATGACGCTCGCTATTGCGCATGACGTTAGTCACGCGTACATTTAGATTAAGAAAGAAAGAAAGGAGGGCAGTCAAAATGGCAGCCAAGAAAAAAGCTAAGAAAAAAGCTACTAAGAAAAAAACAACTAAGAAGAAAGCTACTAAGAAGAAGTAGTTCGTACTTCTAAGTAGTTAATACTTAGACAAAAGCCTCTAAGATCCATGGATCTTAGAGGCTTTTGATTTTTCTAGATCTTCTTTTCATAGCTAAGATCTTTCTAAATTCTCCTCATGATTTGTGCTAAAAAAAGAGAGTGAAGATTTTCGTCGAGTGTTTTTGGGGACAAAATAATAAAAATTATAAAAAATTTTTTAATTTCAAAGAATGTTTGTCGCTTATTGAAGAATACAACAAAAGATTGACGGAGCGGGGTTTTCAAACTCAGGTTGTTGCAGGCTCTTTGCAAAGACGTCCGCGTAGTCTGTTATGGCTTTGTCATCCCAGAGGAAAAGAATTCGATTCTATTCAAATATCTAATAATTTTCAGCGAGCGATGAGCTCTGGTCTCGATCTTGTCGTTGCTGTGGGAGGTGATCATGGTTTTTCTAAAGACGATATTTCAAAATTAAAACCTGATCTTATTTGGTCGTATGGTCCACTTACTCTTCCTCACGAACTTGCGACTGTTGTTGCGACAGAGCAATTATATAGAGCAGCTTCAATTTTAAGACATGAGCCTTATCATCGACCTTAAAAAAGAAAACCGGCTCAACCTATGGGGAGGTTGAACCGGTTGGGGGTCTTTGCTTTATGAGTTTATGCTCTTAGAAAGAAGCAACTTGGTTGTTGCTTTGATTAGGAACAGGAACTCCTTTTTCTGCTAATCGATAAGTTAAAACAGGTGTTTTTTCGCCCGGTACAAAACACTGGAAAGAGCGGTTGTAGGCACTTAATTCTTTTGCAATGGTATTACAGCGTAAAACAGCGATGTCTGCTTTGCTTACATTCCAAACATTTTGTTCATGCATGAGTTCAATTGTGAATTTAGTTTCATCGTTTTGAATAAAGCGAGGCTCAACTGCAATTTTTTGATCAACAAGGATTTGGCTACCTTGTTTTAAATTCCAGTTTTGACCGCGACCAATATCAAGAACGTTATTCTCATCAAAGGTTAAACGTAAGAAGACGTTGTCTTTGTTGTGAATTTGGCTAACGTTATCTAAGCGAATATTGCTTAAAGATATTTCGTACTCTTTTATTTCAGAAAGATTACGACTTCCACCAAAGCTGTTGAGTTGTGTGTAGAGAAGCGCTGTCGCAGCTAAAGCAATTCCAAACGTTACGATAGGAAAAGATGTTAAGTGGTTTTTGATAATTTTTTTCATAGCACTAGAACTAAAGCAAAGCTTGTGCCTAGCTTGAACAGCTTTAGCGGGCTTTGGAAAGCGTAGGATTTTCATCTAGATACCTAAAGCGCCGCCACTGTCTAAGTGTTGGTCACTTTCTTCCCCTATTTTCTTGCGATGAAAGTCCAGTGAGGACTGAATTGAAAAAGGCATCTTGGGTGTTGTGTTTAAGCGAATGCTTTTTGTAGCTAAATCACGAGCTTTTTGATCATGGCTCACCCGATTACTTTGAATCAGGCAAAAAGCAGCTAAACTGAGTGCGCTTACCATGTAGAGAGCATGGATAAGTCTATCTATATTACTCATTACTGGTAACTCACTTGTATTCGAGTTCCGTTAGGAACGTTTAATCCATTAAACAAAATACGATTATTTAAAGAGTCATAGCTCCATCCATAAGTATTGCTTAACTGAAGAAGTGATCCATTGAGACTTACAGAAAGTGTATTGAGATTAGTTGGAAATCCGCTTAGTTGATAGAACTGGCTGTAGACAAGTTTAATTGTTGAAGAAGCTGCTGGAGGAGTTGTAAATTTAACAGCATTTACACCTGCTAAATAACTCCAAGCACTTGCGCTTTGAAGAACAAGTCCACTTCCATCGTGCTTGTCGACATAAACTTTGATGCTATTTGTATCAACGTTTGTAACTTGAAGCTTGAAAAGGTTGGTGGGCTTGCTGACATCTCGTGCGAGTGTATTTAAAAGAGCAGGAAACTGAGTGCTTGCTTTTAAAATACAGTGACTAACAGAGGCTAGAGTAGCATTGGCAGCCGCTCCGGATGCTGCTTTGTTAGCATTTTCAATTTTTTGAGCAGTTTCAGCTAAGCGATATCCTATAGATTCGCCATAAGCTCCCACAGGAGTACAGTTGTCGTTTATCCCTGTAACAATAGCGCGGGCGTTTACGAAAGCTGAAGTGTCGTAAGTGCTTCCTTTTTGAGAAATGAGTTTAGCAGCATAATCGTTCGTAGAGGCATTTGAGAAGAAGAAGTTATTGCTTTCATCATCTGTATCAGAAACAAAAAGATAAATGAGTTGAGCGCCTTCACGGAGAAAGTTTGTTCTCTGTCGGCTCATCACTTGGTTTGTTGCTTCAAGTATCAGGTTTGTATTTGCATTTAAAGGTTTACCAATACTTTGAAGATTGTTGATCAATATATTTTCTGTGCTGTCGGGCATGATGGAATCAATCAAAATGTTTTGATAAAAAGATTTTTCAGCTAAACCTTCTATTTTTCCTTGTTGGACGTTACCGCTTATAAAACCAATGCGATAATCAATGTTTGCATTTCGCAACGTGGAGGTAAAAGTAGAAAGACCCGCCATAAATTCAGCTTTTTTGCTTGAATAAATGTTGGGATCGCCGGAATTGAAATCCATAGAAGCGCTTTCATCTATGGCAAAGACATAGTCTGCTTGGAGGATTTGATTTGCTTGTGCGTAAACATCTTCATTATCTACGACAAATAAATCAACTCTATCGGATGTGTAGGTTTCAGGATCTTTGCTACAAGCTCCTAAAACTAAAAAGTTTATCGTTAATAATATTAATCCAAATTTTTTCATATCCCCCCCAAATGGGACTCGTACATATATTTGGTTGCAAACTTTAAGCCAGGGTTATTTGAGGCTATGAAAAGCTCTTGCAATACGGATATCTTCTTGAATTCTTTGGAGAAGTTCTTCTTTTGAGGAAAATCTAAGTTCAGCCCTAATTCTGTCTAAAAACTCAACACTTAGTCTCTTACAAGACAGTTCTTGTGAAGGGTAGTTGAGAAGATGTGTTTCGAAAAACTCACCTTCTTCACTTGTATGAAAGGTGGGGCGAATACCAAAATTTGTTAAGGAGGCATAGATTCGTCCCTCAATAAAACTACGGGTGATATAAACTCCATGAGGGGGGAGGCAAAATCGTGATGCCACATTTGAATTTTTTGGGGGAGGAGAGTTCAGTGTGGGAACCCCCATTGTTCGGCCACGGTGATCGCCTGAAACAACCTCTAAATCAAAATGAAGGGGAATGCCTAAAAGCGAATTAGCTTTGAGGATTTTTCCCTCTTGTATTTGATGTCTTACTTCAGAACTTGAAACGGTAATAGAATCAATTTTTAGGGCATCAATAACTTCAATGAGGATCTTTTCTTTTTTTCCCCAGCTACTGAGAAGCTCGGTATTTCCCCCTCTATTTTTTCCAAAGAAAAAATTTTTTCCGACAACGATATGTAACGGGTTATAAGATTGCTTTATCCAATTGAGAAAATCTAAGGGACTTTGATTAGAAAATTTTTCATCAAAGTTAAGAACTTCTACCTGAGATATTCCAAAATGTTGAATTCTTCTTTTTTTTTCATTGAGGCTACAAATACGAGAAGGAATGGGGCGAATTCCTAAAAATTCACGGGGATGTGGCTCAAATGTCACCACTCTTGGAAGACAATTATTTTTTTGAGAAAAGGTAAGAACACGTTTTATAAGCTCTTGGTGTCCAAGATGTACTCCATCAAAGTTTCCAATCGTGAGGGAGCTTTGCATTTGCAATATTATACAGCTTACTTAAGGCAATTGTCTTTATAGGAGCTTTTGTTTTTTTCTGGGGGATAGAGCTGAATAAAGCGCAGACAGGCTCTTGGGAGAATTTTTGTATTTTGAGTAAACTTTAAGGAGTGCAGATATATTTGAAAAAGATTTGATTTGAGCTCTGTCTCAAAGGCGCTTTTATAGAGTAATTCCGTGACCTCTTCTAAATCTTTTTGAGTGGCCTCAAGAGGCATGAAATTAAGGCTTTTTCTGTACTCATAAATAAGAAGAGAGATTTTTTCTTTAATCGTAAGTGGATTGGGTGAAAAAACAAGAGCTTTTTTATACAGATCTAGAGCCTCGGAGAGGCGGTTTTGTTTTTTTAAATCATCGGCATCCAATTCGTTAAGGCGAGATCTGTTTTGTTCATCAAGTTTAGAAAAAGGAGCTTTCATTTTAAAGTTGATACTTTTCAAGATTTCTTTCGCTTCAGGAATTCGGCCAAGTTCTATCATTGAGCGAATCATAAATACTTTAAGTGCAGGGTGTGTTTGTTTAAACTCGTCAGAAGCTTTGTTATAAAAAGTTAAAAATTCTTGGTGATAATTATTGTTCGTTAAAAAACCTAAGATTACTTCCCAGTCATTTGGATTGGTTAAATTTTGTCGATGAAGTTTGTTAAATTCACTCAAGATGAGTTTTAAGTCGTTTATTTTCATGAGTGCCTTTAGTCTGGCTCTAATAAATTCAGCATTTTGAGGAATAAGAGTAGATATTTTTTCCCACAAAAGGAGCTCTTTTTGTGTTTGTAAAAGACTTCGTGCAATCAATGCCTGATAAATAAGGTAGTGGATTGTGAATCCAATAGGTGCATTGGGATGCTCTGATACTTTTTGTGCTCTTCGGGCAGCCTCCTCAAGGGTATTCCGAAATTGCTGGGTTTGAGTGTTTATTTCTGAGATTTTATCTGGATTTATTTTATGAAGAGCAATGAAACTGGCGTAGGATTTTTCTAGAAGCCTCAAGTTTTTACTTTCAAATTCTAATGCCTTATCGTAACTGTTGAGAGCCGCTTGGATTTCTTTTTTAAGAGAAAAAAAATCTCCGAGTATCTCGTGATACTCAGGTTTTTCTGTCAGGCTTGAATCGGCTCTGTCAATAAGGTTAGAGAAAAGCTTTTCCTTTTTTTTTAGACAGCTCTTTAAGGCAATTTTTTCTGATTTTTCTTTAGGAATTATTTGATTTATTTTTTTTAGATCGTTTACAATCGACTCAATTTTTTCGATGAGGCGAGTGCCTTTGAACATATTAGCTTGAAAGTCTTGCGTTTCTTGAAAGATTACCTCTGGGGTACAGTTTTGAGCTTTTAATGAAGTAAGAAAAAAAAACGATAATAAAAAATTAACTTTTCTAAAAGAGCTCACTCAACTTATTATGACGTGAATTTCTTGTGAGATCTCAATAAAGATTATTTGTTGGCGGCGTTAATTTTTTGTAAAAAGGAGAATCTTTATATTTTTTGACAAAATTTTGAGTTGGGCTGCTTTTATTTTTTAAATTTATAGTTGAAGATTAAGGCATGCTTAAAAATTTACTTTCAAAAAAGGGTCAATCCATACCTTTGGCTATGGCGGCTGTGGGTTTGGTTGTAGCGGGTGGAATTATGTTCATTCAGAATGCCACTCAAAAATTAGCTGTCGTGCAGCAGACAACGAGTGATTGGAAGCTTGATCTGATGTCTAAAAAAGCGCTGATGCTAGGGAGCTATCTTGTTTCAAACAGTTTGGTTCTTTGTAAAGAAGAGGCTTTTTCTTCAAATAAAAACTGTACTTGGAGTGGAGATTTTCTAAAACCTATAATTCCTGTTGAGAACTTTGGTTTGATTGTAGCTAAAGCGTCTGATTCAGAAAAGAAATCTCTCACTTTTTACGTTGACCTTGTAGATGCTGCACTTAAAGAGTCTCTTCCTGATGGAAAAAAAATAATCATCTCTTTTGATCTCGTGAATACTGAAAAAAATAAGGATTTGGCAAGTTACATGGGTCAAGTATCTGACGAAGTCAAAAAAGTAGACGACGACAAATTTCTTGTTCTATTAAAAGTAAGGGTTCCTTATAAAGATGGAGCGGGTGCTTTTGGTGGATATTTTGAAACTTTTGCGGCTATTAAAAGACCGCTTGCAATTCCTAAACTTGAGATTAAGGTTGCGCGTCCTTGTTTTGGAGGTTGTCCGTCTAGTGTAGGCGAGAATCCTTTTCCTGAGTGCCGAGGTCCACAAGAAACTCCGATGGAAGCTACCTCTGCTTATGCTTTGACTTTTACCAACACAGGTCCTGGTGCAATTTACAAAGCTGATTATCAAAGAAAACTCAAATTCACACCCCTTACACCTGGAAGAAAAGAAGAGTTTAAAGCAGTTAATTTCTTGGCGGGTAAGGATTTTATTATGCCAAACGAAAAATTTGAATTTTCTGATTCAATAACTTGTTTTGAACCAAAAATTATTTATAAAACTGTTTATGCAAGCGCAACGACTAGCTGTAGCAGCTGTGCTGGAACTTTTTCTTCTACGACTTTAAATCAACACTTACAAACTATGGCAAGTGTTGAATATAGTCTGACCCCAGGTACTCGCTTGCTTGGTAATAAATATATGAAAATGGAGCCTAATAAGTCGACTATGACGCTTGATTCACCCGATGGAACAATCCAGCAACTAGTCAAAGAGTACACAACAACCATAACTACTGTGAGATATGTTTCTCCTCACTAAAAATAAAGATTAAGGAATTAAGCGATGAAATTAAAAAAACAAAAAAATGGTCAAAGTATTATAGAAGTCTTAATTGGAGCAGGAATAGTTTTAGGTGGTGCTGCAGTTGTTGGTACTTTGGTTAGTAACTATCAAAAAATTAATAAAAAGGCAGAGGTGAAAGCTGCTTCTTTATCGGTGGCGGGAGACCTTGCTTCTTTAGGAAGAAAAGTTTTTTTAATGAATCAGGATTCTTTAGGAAAAAATACAGAAGGCATTTGCCGTTATCTTTCAACAGATGCGACTTCTGGTGGTGTTGCTAATATCTATTTTACTTTGCCCAAAAAAACGGGAGCTCTTCAACCCGCTTGGGCTAAGGTTATTAGTTCAAGTGGTTCAAGCAACTGGGAGATTGCCGATGAAAAGTTAAAGCTTTGTGGCGACACAAAGAATACAGACTTCTTCAAGTGTCTTATTCATAAGAAATTTAAAGGTGACTTTGTTGAAAAGATTCGTGATTTAAAAACCGGAATAATTACTGAAAAATTCAATCCAGTACAAAAGGTTGTGGGTTCTATTGAGATTATTCCTCAATATTTGGATTACAAGAAAAATTCTGATAAAGATAAACCAAAGAAGTTTATTTTTGAAAAAATTCCTACAGATAAACTTGATAAGCCTCTCGATGCAAAAGAGGTATCGTTTAAAATTGTTTCAAAAGTTACAACTTTTCCTCCGGGACAATCTCGCCCAGATACTTCCTCTGGGGTGCCTTCTACGGAAGAGGCTGAATCTATTTTTTGGTCAGGTGATGCTTCTGCCTGTGATAAAAGTATTAACGGTAAATGGTATCGTTTAGCGGCCTCTGGTTCTGGAAGGGGCGATCCAACTGGTCGAACGATCTTTAATGATTCCTCTTTTGATACAAAAAATGAACCAGTTTTAGATGGTGCTTGGGAAAAGAGGCAAGTACAAGCAGGGGTTTTTGAAAGTGGTTTAGTGAAAACAAATCCTGAGCAAAACATTGAATTGTCATGTAATGAGACAAGATTTACTTGCTCAAATGAAGATAACTCCCAGCGAGTTTTTGAAGAAAATGTTCAAGGTGTATTTAGCTTAACTTACAATGATAAAACAAACAGTCTTACAAAAACCTCGAATATTCGATTTGTTCCTTCTTTGGCATTTTCAAGTCCTGAAAAAGGTTCTTTTAAAGCAGAAAAAGATAATCTTGATTTGGTTTTAGATGATGTATTTTTTGCTTACTCACAACAAGATGGTGAGTACAAAAGTGATTTCAAAGATGAAAAAAATCAAGCCTTGAAGCCTCAGTCTTTAAGAGCTCGCGGAGGAAATCATAATTTAGAATTTAGTATAAAAGAAAAAAATATAGGTCTTTGTTCAAAGGTTTGTGCTGCTGGAAACGATTCTTATTACCCAACAATTGAATACACATTGCCTGACTTTAAAGACCCCAGAAATGATAAAAACGTTTTCTCTGGCACGATTCCTTCGACTTCACCTGTGGGATGTACGGTTTGTTACATGAAAGGTTGTAAGCGATTTGGTTTAAAAACTTTCGGTCCTCACAAGGGAGCTCGGGGTGTGATAGCTCAGCCTGATGAGCCTCTAGATGGAACGATTCCTGAATGTGCAGTAAAGAGCAACGCCGATGTTCACGCACTTACGGTGAAGTTAGATAACTATAAAGCAAGTGAAGGAACTGGTTCGTGTATAAAAGCTAAAGTTGATAGTCAAGAAAGTGGAGTCTTCTCTTTTAGAAGAGCATCCTGTAGCGAATCCTTGCCTGTCATGTGTTTTGCCTATGGTAAATTTACTCTTGCTAAAAAAGTATCTTCAACGGGATCTTCCTATGAAAACCTCTCTCAAAGTGCCGCTTCTAACAGATGCTATCAGATGGGTTCTGAGACTTTAGATAAGGCAAAACTTGTTGCCTTAATTGGTCAGTCTTACGAAGATAAGGAAACTGCAAAAAAAGTTACAGCGGTAGTGAACTCCATCAGCGGATCTAACACCACGACCATCATCAACAATGCTAATCAGGGAATTTTTCTTGCTCCTCAAAGTAGTAGACAATTAAAATTTGCAGCAGAATGGCTGGGTGACAGACACTCTACTAAATTGAAGGATTATTTTTGGGTTGGCTTGAGAGTTGATTCGATGGGAAATCCTTTTGCAGATTTTCCTTGGATGCAAAGTATTAGTCATACGGATAATAGTTCCAACAAACAGTACTCCGTATTCTTTAATACTGAAAGCCAATTAGCGGTTGTTCGTCATGATAAAAATCTCAGTAATATTTTTTCTTCTGAGAGAAATCGTGATTTAGGTCTTGCGAAACCTACAGGGGCTGATGCTGGGGCTCTTCTTGGCCACCATGTCAGATATAAAGGTCTTATTCCTGTAAGATCGGAGCAAAGTGTAGAGTTTTCTTTTTTATGTAGAGGAAAATCTAATCCTCACGAGTTTTTTGTAACAAAAGATAAAAGTAAACAACAATCTGATGGCCCTTCTTTATGTGCTAAAAACTCAGGATGGTTTTTGCCGCCTGTTACTCCTCTTCAGTGGGCAAAAGCGTTTCACCTCGTACAAGCAAATCACTATAATTATTCATTTCCTGATCCCGAAGGTCTTGCAAGCTTTGCTTGGGTTGCCCTAAGTGGTGATGGGTCTTTGAACTCTGAAAAATGGGGAGTTTACGGAAAAGGTGAAATGGCAGAATTTATTAAAGCTGTTGAATCTGGAACTAAAAAAATATTTAGGAATGGAGAGGCTGTGACTGAATCCTCTGATTCAACTTCAAGTTCTGAGAGCGCTGATAGTGCAGCAGAATCAACACCCAAGTCTGTTGATACAGCCTATGCTTGCTTTCAGTCTGATGGAAAAATATTTTTAGATAATTCTGCTGATTGTGGAAGAAGTGGCACGCGTCTTAATAGAGAAAACATGAAGAGTTACGTTGTTCAGGCTTTATGGTTGCTTGATGCAAATGACTCGAAAGACAAAGGTATAAAACTTGATTAAAAAAAATCCCCGCTTTCCATCAGGATTCTCAATTGTTGAATTGATGGTTTACGTTGGAATAGCGGGGATTGTTGCTTTAGGAGCTACTAATCTCCTTTCTGGAATAACAGAAAGGAGATTAAGGTCCGAGGCGGACTCTGCGGTTGCCTCTTTAAATGCAATGTTGATCAAAACTGCTAATAAATCTTTTCAAACACTTACTACTTCAAAATTTGATAATGCAAATACTTTTAGATACGAAAATCTCAATTGGGATGGGCGATTTTTAAATTTGAATCGTTATGACTCTGATCTTTTGATCGATTGGACTGCTGATGCTCAAAAACAATTATTTATACAGGCAATTAAAAAAGAAACAATAAATAATCCATTTCAGGAAGCAGCTCTTGCTTACATTGGAAGCTCTCCAGGTTTTAAGGCAGGTAGTTTTGAACTTTTTTTTGAAAACGTTGAACAAGGTGAAACTCCTGGATCTGTTACTTTTGATAACTCATCTCTTCTGATCGCAAGATGTATTAATGAGGGTAAGCTTTTAAAAGATGGAAGCAGGTATAGTGTTGATGCTCCTGTTTCTAGTATGTTGTATCTCTTATCTATTCAAGAAAAACCTTTTATTTTTAAAAATCCAGTTGGTGGATGGGTTGTACGATGTTTGAAAAGTTCAGAAATAACGATCTCCAGTTCAAAAAACAAAGCTCCAACCGACAGAGACTCAGAATTTAAAGAGTTATCGAAGTGGAGGCCTACTGTTTTTATGTTAAAACTAAACGCAGACTTAATCCCTAAAAGTATTACCGAATTGAATGCTGCGTCCGAAATAAGCCCAAATTTTGGAGCAGGTTTTATGTTAACTTTTAACGAAGCGATCAGAACAGGTACGGTAACCAACCAAGTAGGAGGGCGAAATGTTACAAAAACGATACCTGAGCCCTATGCTCCCCCAGTGACTCTTCATTCTTTTGTGATCTACGATAAGTGTTTGGGCACCTCTCTTTCTCGGAGACCCAGTTCAGAGATGGAATCTTGCATTCGACTTGAACCCACATCCAAATCTACCAACGATGATGTGAATGGAAAAGGGATGATTTCAGATTACTTAAGTCAGGCATTAGACATTCAAAATAATTCGTTACAGGGAACTTTAAACGTCGATGATCGCCAGGGAACAAGCTTTATCTTGGGTCCTGGAAGAAAGGTTTCAGAATAGGATTTTTATGAAAAAAATTTTTGGATTTGTAAAAGCTAAGTTTTTTCTAGCAACAATTTCTCTTTGTCTGATCAGTTTTGGTTTCTTAAAGTTTCGTGAATACCAAAAAACAAAAATAGTATCAGATCAAATACGAGCAAAATTTTCTGAAAAATTAAAAAAACTACCACCTATAAACTACGAAAGAGCTTTAGGTTACAAGCCTACCCTCAAAGAAGTTGAGCTTGGTCGTCTTTTGTTTAACGATCCTATTCTATCTCGAAACAATGATGTGAGCTGTGCGACATGCCATTTAACAAATCATGGTTTTGCTGATGGTATGCCTTTAAGTATAGGTGCTTCTGGTGAAGGCGGCCCAACAATTAAAAATGTTGGAAAACATTTTGCGGAAGGTAAGTTGGGAAACAATCGTCGTTGTGCAGATGACGGATTGGGATTTACCTGTGAAAAATTAATGTTTCGAAATGTTCCTAGTACAGTTAACGTAGCTTATAGAACTGATCCTAATGAAGATTCGGGACTTCTTCTTGATGGAAGGTTTGGAGTCATGAACTTTCAAGCTCTTCTTCCTATACATACGGGCGAGGAGTTGTGTGGTTTTAACCCTGTTCCTGCAGATGAAAAATTAAACCCTTTTGTTAAGGGGGGGCCTATTTTTAAAAACCCCGTCCTCATTCAGCATAGTAATGATTATGATCCTACCACTGGAGAAAATAGAAGTTTCTTTAATGCTCCCGCACAGTATGTGGAAGGTATCCCAAGTCGAAGACCTAATGGCTCTGTTTCAATTCCTACTCGAAATGAGTGTTTAGCGATTGCTGTTGCCAAAGTGAGCTCTATTAAAGACTATCGGAAAAGATTTGAAGAGATTTCTCCTGGAAAAGGAGTGACTGATTTGGGTATTGGAAGAGCTTTGGCAGCATATCTTGCAACTCAAGTTTCAAAAAATACTCCTTACGACAAGTTTGTAGAAGGAAAAAATTCTCTCTCAGAAAAACAACTTAAGGGAATGGGAATATTTTTAACTTCTGCGGGTCAAACGTTTGATCTTAACGGACAAACCTTAAAAGGTGCGGGATGCGCTGGTTGTCATTCTCCTCCAACTTTCGGCGGAAGTGGATTTGCTGCTCTTGGAGTTAAAAGTGATCCGAGAAGTAGTTTGTCTCGACCTCGTCTAGTTTTTTCTGACAATGGATTCTTTACCGTCTTCAGAGAGCAACGAGGACGTGTGCCGAGTTGTCATAAAGAAGAGACGATCAGCGGTACTTATGCACCGGATGTGGGACGTGCTCAGGCAACTTCAGACACTACAGATTGTTTTAAATTTAGAATTTCTCCCTTAAGAAACGTCATTGAAACATTTCCTTATTTTCATCACGGAACAGCTCGCGCACAAGGGTCTAACGAAACTGATTATAAAAAACGCTCTCGTTTAGGTTTAAGGCAGGTTATTGAGTATCACTTGGAGGGATCTCCTGACTTGAACATGGTCAATCGTCTTGATTCGACAAAAAAATATTTCGATACTTTGTATCAGAGAGATTCTCTTGTCCCACCTGAGTATTTAGCTTTTTCATCAAAAGCAGATATTTTTCCGCTTCAATTAAGTGAAGAGGAAATCGATTCTTTAGTGGAGTTTGTTGCAACGGGAATTTACGACGAGGGATCAGTTGTAAAGGGGGACTTAGGTAATGATGTCGGGCATCCAAGCAAAGTTCCTAGCGGATTTGAATCTATTTCGAGAGATAACGGAACTCAGCTAGAGTTGCCGCCTAATAGAGACAAGTTCTCACCTCCCAAAAAAGAATTAAATGGATTTGCTGCTCAATAAGTAAAAGTCCATTCTTTATTTTTATGACCGCCAAATTTTAAGTGCGACAAATACAAGAAAAATGGCAAAAGCTTTTTTGAGAATATCTGCTGGTATAAGTGGTACGAGTTTGGCTCCTAAGAAAGTTCCAGCAAACATTCCAGCAGCCACTAAAAGACCAACTTTTATATTTTGCGATTGAATGAGGCCGTCTTTATAATATTGCCACACTCCGAGTGCTCCAACTGGCAAGAGCAATGCCACGAGCGAGGTGCCTGTTGCTTGAATCTGACTATATCCAAAGCCATAAACTAATATGGGAATTAAAATAATCGCACCACCGATTCCTAGTAGCCCGGAAATTGTACCAATTAAAACACCGATCACAACAAGTAAGGGAGATTGCATAAATGTTCCTTTTATTTCTTTCTTATAGGAATTTTTAAATAACTTGATCCGTTATTTTCTGGCTCTGGAAGTTTACCTGCATCAATGTTGACTTGAATACTTGGCAGAAGAAGACGCGGAGCTGAGAGTGTTGCATCTCGAGAATTACGTGCTTTGACGTATTCATCTTTTTTAGTTTGAGCTTTGAGTTGAACGTTGAGAGCTTTTTCCTCACCTATAGTTGTTTCCCAGCGAGCTTCTCTTGTGCCGTTAGCTTTGTAATCGTGACCAACGAATACGCGTGTAGATTCTGGGAGTTTGAATAACTTTTCTGCAATAGAGTCATAAAGAGCCTCGGAGCTACCCGCTGGAAAATCACAACGGCCCGTTCCTGTGTCAGGCATAAAGATCGCGTCTCCTGTGAAGATGGCGTCTCCCATCAAATAAGAGGCACAGGCGGGAGTGTGCCCAGGGGTAAAAAGAACTTTTATTTCAATACTTCCTGCTTTTAAAATTTGATTTTCTTTTAAAAGTAGATCGAATTGAGAACCGTTGGGAATAAAATTCTCGGGAAGGTTGTAGATTTTTTTAAAAACACTTTGAACCTTGGTGATGTTTTCTCCAATGGCAAGCTTGATATGCGGTATGCGTTTTTTTAATTCTTGAGCACCCGACAGGTGATCTGCATGAGCATGTGTTTCAAGGCAGTAATGTACGTTAAGCTTTTCGTCTTTTAAAAATTTTTCTAATTTATCAAGACATTCAGTGGAGACTTTTGAAGAAGCGGGGTCGTAATCAAGCACGGTATCAATCACAACAGCATCACGAGTTGCTTTGTCGTACACGACATATGTAACGGTTGCAGTGATTTCATCGTAAAGACTTTTCACTTCATATTTTTTCATTTTTTTAAGTAAACCTTTTTTGAATTTCAAATCCACAAAACATGGTGATCAGAAAAATGATGATATTTTTATCAAGTCCTACAAGGAGAGTGAGTGCAGGACCTGGGCAAAGTCCAGCGATTCCCCATCCAAGACCAAATAAAATTGAGCCGATCACTAATTTTTGATCAATGGGGCGAGGAGCAGGATGTTTGAAGCTTTGACCATTGAGAGATTTTTTTCTTTTATTCAAAATGAAAAAAGTGAGTCCATAGATAGGCACGGCAGATCCCAAAACAAAAATAAGAGCAGGGTTCCAATCAGAGGTTCCCATCGCGAGAAAAGATTTAATCTTGAGAGGATCAATCATTCCCGAAAGACAAAGTCCTAAGGAAAAAATAAAACCAGAAATTAGATAAAGAAGATAATTCATTTGATTGCTCTCATGGCTAAAGTTGTCAGAATAGCAACAGACATAAAAATGAGGACTGAAACCAATGAGCGAGGTGAAGCGCGTCCAAGTCCGCAAACTCCGTGTCCGCTTGTACATCCTCCTGCGAGTCGAGATCCAAAGCCTACGAGTATCCCCGCCATGGCCCATACAAAGGTACTGAGTTGAAGCGGTTCTGTAAGTGGGATTTCGTGCCCAATGATTTTCCAAATCAATCCACCCAAGATGAGTCCCAAGACTAAGGCAAGAGCCGTTTTACCTTCTTTGTTTTGAGGCCTTGTTGCTGTGGCTGCATAGCCGCTGATTCCAGCAATTCGTCCTTCAAATAAGAGAGGAAGTGCAGAGCCAAGACCAATGAGCAGCCCACCTAAGATTTCATTTGCGAAAGGCATAGATAATCTCCTCAGAATTTATCTTAATCAATTAGGAGAATTTTGCCTGTCCTGAGCCTACTTTTTTGTCATTTATTTCAATTGTGTAATGAATAGGAACGCTCTTTGCGACCATTGCGCTCACTCCGCAGTATTTTGTTTGAGATAATTGAACGGCTTCGATGGCTTTTAGAGCTTCTACGTTTCCTGTGATTTTAAATGTGAGATGAATTTCTTTGAAAATTGAAGGATGCGTGCCTTCGGTAAGTTCGCCTTCGGCATCTACAGAGAAAGTTTCAAAGGGTTGCTTGAATTTTTTGAGCAGTGCTACCACATCCATTCCTGTACAGCCGCTCACGGCAAGAAGCAAGAGTTCCTTTGGCGTCATTGCTGAATCGCTTCCCATGGGACTTTTTGCATCCATCTGAATTTTAAAGTTGCGCGACTCTGCATCGAATTTCATTTTTTCGGTCCAAGTGGATTTGGTTTTCATCGAAAAATCTCCTTAAGAATTTTTTATCACTCTTTTGTGAGTTACTCTTTTGCAAGAGACAGCAGTTTTGAAGCAAGATGACGTATCGGCACAGTGTTGCCAAGGACGTGTTCGCCTTCTTGATGGCACAGGAGAAGTTGGGGGATTTTTGACCCGAAAACTTTTTTTATTTCGGGTTGTTTTTTTATATCAACTAAATTTGTAGCGCTTACTTTTGCTTCAATAAAAACAAAATTCTTTGGATTAAATTCAACTAAAAAATCAACTTCTTCTTTGTCTTTTGTTCTCCAGTGAAAAATTTTCCATGTGTTTTTATTGTTTATGTTTGTCTTGAAAATTTCGCTAAAGACGAGTGTTTCAAAGAGTGGGCCTTGTTGTGGTGATGTTAAAATGGTTTCAGAACTTGTCCATCCTTGAAGCCTGCAAGCGAGGCCTGTATCAATAAAATACATTTTGGGAGCTTTTATGAGCCTTTTGCTTAGGTTGCTAAAATAAGGTGTCACAAGAGCAATAATGCCCATTCGTTCAAGTATATGAATCCAATCTTTACTGGTCTTTGCGTCGATTCCACAATCTTTTGCGAGTTCAGAATAATCAAGAATTTTTGCGCTTCTTCCAGCCAGGAGTTGTATGAATTTTAAAAATTCAGTACTTTTTTGTATTCCAGCTGCAAGTACGATGTCTTTTTCAATGTAACTACTGATGTAATCATCTAAATATTTTTTTGGATTTAATGTTTCATTTGCATAAATTTCTGGCCAACCACCTTTGAATAAAATTTCTTGAATGGGAAAACTTTTAAAAGCTAAAATTTCTTTTACAGAAAGAGTGTTCATATCAAAGAAGCTTGCACGTCCCGCTAGGCTTTCTTTTACTTGTTTATCGAGAAGTATTTGATTGGATCCACTTAGCCGAATGATAGTTGAAGATTTTTGATTTTTTCTTTTTTTAAGATCTATTTTCCTTTTAATTGAAGGAAAGAGGTTGGGCGCGTATTGGGCTTCATCAATAAAGATTTTTTGATCTTCAAATTGTTTTAAAAAAAGTTCTGGATCATCTTGAGCTAATTTTCGAAGATTGGGATCATCAAGTGAAAGCTCTTTAAATCCTTGGTCGAGGTTAAGGACAAGGCTTGTTTTGCCGCATTGCCTGGGCCCTCTGAAAATTTGTATTGATTCGCTTCCGTCTCTTACGGTTTCAGATAAATCTCTTTTAATCCACATAATTGGCTATTATGGATTCGGAATCCCTTTTGGTCAAGGTCATGTTTTTGTTTGATTGTTAATTTGCGGAGAGAGGTGAAATTCAAGGACTAAAAACTCTTCTTGAATAATTTATCGCGATCGAAGTTTTTGAAGTGTCTTAGTATTTCTAGCATGACAAGTCTTTAATCATGAAGTGTTTTTGACCATCTCTAGGATAATTAAGCTGTACCCATTGACATTTGTATCCATGCTTTTCGTAGAAGGGTCGAGCTTGAAAATCTAAAGTATCTAATAAGACAAATTTGCAGCCGCGCTCTATTGCCGCATTTTCCATATTTTTTAAGACTTTTGATCCGAGATCCTGTCCTCGAAGATTTTCACTTATCCAAAGATTATCAAGGAGAAGCCACAATCCAAATGTTTTTCCAGCGGCACCTCCGACAATCTCTCCCGTTTCGTTCGTTACTTTTACTGCAAGAGGAATCTTCTGCTTGATTTCCCATCGAGCAAGATTGAATTCTTCAATTTTTTTATCGAAAAAATCAACGAGCTCTTGGTTGGGTTGCTGAAGTATTTCAATTTTCATGGTCTTTTGTCTATTGCAACTACTTGGCTTGTCAATGAATAGAATCTTCTGTTGGATTTTATTATGGCGGAGAGAGTGGGATTCGAACCCACGTTACAGTTTCCCATAAACACGCTTTCCAAGCGGGCGCCTTCAGCCACTCGGCCATCTCTCCACATTCGGGAATTATAAAAGTTTTATCACTGAGTCCCTTTTTGTAAAAGGGTAATGCACAAGCTTCTTTTGGTGTATGTTGGAAGCTTTTTCTTGCTGACATTTTGCTTTTCAGTTGCATCCAGATCTAAGATTGGACTTTTGAAGGGGTCTCGAGGTCCGATTTTAAGGGTTTTCTTAAAATTTTCTTTTAAGTTTGGAGATAGCAAAAACTGATCAAGAACATAATATGCCATTCCTGCAGCTGAAATAGGCCAAGCAAGGTGAGTGATTTGTTGCGCATGAAATAAATCCGCACCACCTGCAAGCATGGTGACCACAGACGAGATAAACATCGAAACAGATGTGATCCACACAAGTCTTTCAGAAAGTGGACGGTTCATTCGGTGAGCAAAATTATTAACAGCAAGATGAGGAATTCCTTCTGCAAAATAATCTGTTTTCGAAGCCAGCAGAATACTCATCCACGAAGCAAGAGTTGCATTCGTAATCGAATGCAAATCAAACAGACCGTATTCTTGTGGCTTAAAGTGATGCAAAATCATATTATCACCCCACTCAAAAACAAAGTAATTTGCGTAAAGATAGGGAAAGACTAATAAAAAAGTCATTAGTTTTTTAGGAATAGTTTTTAGGAAAGTGTGGCTATCAAGATTTCTGCTCGCTAAATCGACTGCAAAAGATTCAAAGGGGATTTTAAGTCCAAGCACTTCAAATGTTTTATCGAGTTGAAAAAAGTTTCTAAAAACATATCTGTAGGTAATGTCTTGGGCTTTATCTAATCCGTTAAAAATAGCATCGGGAATTGCAAAAGCTAAACGGTTGAATCCTAGAAGAGTGTATTGGTTAAAGGCACACAAAAGTCCCATCCATAATCCCACTAATGCATGTGCGGCTACGGGAAGATCTCTGCCAAGGTGGGAGAGAAAAGCGAAGGGAATTCCGTTAATAAAAAACTTTATATAGGTGAGTTTTCGGTTATGAGTCTCGACAATTGTCTCGCCGTTGTAGCGATATTCTCGAAGGGCTGCTTTCAGTTGATCTTGGTCTGCTTTTGGAAGATTCTTAATCTCGGGGTTCGAAGCAAAAAGCTCCTCCATCTGGGCAAAGCTTTGGGGAGTGTCTTCTCCACTAACGTCAGCTAGTAAAATATGTGTTTGAGGATTTTCAGCTTTTAATTTTGAGATAATTTTTTTGATTGCTTTGAGAGAGGTATCTGATGTTTCGACTAAGCGAATAGACATTTCGAGTTCATTTTTTTTGAGAGGGAGAGCTCTTCTCCATTGTTCTAAAATTCGGGTGTTTGTTTCTGCCTCTACGGCAGCTTGTAGATCACTTTGTAGTTTGATTTCGGTATCGTGAAAGGTTTGTGATTGGAGGGTTAGGGTTGCAAAAAACGCAACTATTCCCACAAATAAAGCAGGTCGTAATTCTATGGGAAGTGATACGTTTTTGATAGTTTTCAACTAATACATCATTTTGCTTATCTTTGTCATTAAGGAGAAAGCATTTCTTTGCAATTTTTTGCTTTTTTTCTTCCAGGTAAAAAACTCAGCATCTTGTCTTTAAATTCAAGGGAGTAATATTTAAGAATGGGAGCTTGGAAAAGAACGTATACTAAGAATGAAACTGCGGCATATTTGTATCCAACCTTGAAGCTTCCAAGGGCATGCTGAGCGGCCTCGTTACCCATGTTTGCTGTCACAATAAAAGAAGTTGAAATAAGAGCAGTTAGGAGACCCGACAAGCTTGTCATAAAGATGTAATCCTTTGGTCGTGTTTGATGCCAGTTTTTGAGTCTCATAAGAAGATCGATCGAGAGATCAGGAATGAATTGGTAGAGAGCCTCAGTGGCTGTATCTCTTATAAGGTGCTCGCCCGGAATAAAGTGCTTCCACGACCACTCATATTCAAACGGCCTTAGTGAGTGAAGGGTTGCGTCGGTTGCAACGGCATTAACCCACCACCAAAAAGCGATAAAACTTGTGAGTCGCACTGTGGTCCAAAGAGCCGACTTGAGCACACCTGATTGCAGAAAATCTCTGAGCGCACTGTTTTGGGGAGCTTCTTGTATTTTTTCGTTTAAAAGATTTTCTGTCTTAGAAATAAGGCTGTTGTCTTGGCGAAGTTCAAAGAATTTTTGAAAAGCATCCATGAGTGATTCAAGGCGTATAAAGCGTTTAATTCTCATGTTGAAAAAAATATACATGCCACCAATTGTCATTGTATTAGATGCAACGGCAAAGCCCTCTAGGGGGTTAAGGGCATAAGAGATCATGGCAAGTTTTGTGATAATCGCACCATAAGCGATCATTTTGACCTTGGTTGCCCAATAGCGAGAGCGTCCAGGCTTTGTTTCCTCCCAGTTGCCACCTCGTTGTGCAATCGCATTGAGCGCGCTGGCAGGAATGTTCTTGAGAAATCTAAATATACGAGAGGCAACTCCTGTTCCACCCTCGTATGTTTCATAATTAAGAGTAGCTGTTTTGGGGTCGGCAGGATCAATTGTTTCATCGCGAATGGCGGCAACGGGGACGCCTTTGGTTTCGAGATCAAACGTATTTAAAAAAGTTTCCGTAGGTTCCCCAGCTCCTGTGATAGGAACTGGTTCGTGGGAAATAACAACTTTTCTGGGGGGTTGACCGTTGTTAGCGGGAAGTTCAAAGCTAACTTCTATAGGAGCATTGGGGTTTTCAGCCTGTTCTGCCGCAACTTTTGCAAGAGCGTCTATGATGATTTGAGCCTCGCTAGGTACTTCTTTAAGCTCTGAGTTTTGAGGAAAAGTATCCTCATGCGTAAGGAACTGACGAGTTGTTGATGGATCTTGAAGTCGGCGAGATTGTGTAGAGCTTGCAAAAGCGTTAAACGGAGCAAGTTGAGCAGCCAAAGTTGCGATTAACAATAAGAGATTTGTCATCTTTAAAACTCTCTTATTCTTAGTGAGGTAAGCGATTACCCCAAGTCGCAACTTAGGATTCATAAAGAGGAGAGAGTCTAGTCGCAAAGATTTAAAAAACAAAGCAATTTGAGAAAATTTTTGCTTGTTTCATACACATGTCACAAAAAAAAGAAAGAGTCGAATGTTTTTATAAAATTTAAGTGTACACATGTACTGATTATTGTGTAGGCGAGTGGGCTAAGAAAAAAGTCTTTCTTAACCCACTCTGGGCAGGAAGTGTTCAAATCCATGATGGATTTGAAGGACCAGAAGCGTGAATGAGGCGAGCTTTTTTGCTGGGTGGGATGTTGATTTGAAGTTTTTTGTTGGGTCGTTGTTCGGGTGCAGAAAGATGTAGCTTAATGCTCATCCCAGAAACAGCCGATTCATAGAGAGCACGAATGATTTGAACATCTACGTACCCTTCATAACCAGAAGTTTCGATATCTTTGTTTTGGAGTATGCAATGAGAGAAATACACAAGTTCTGCGGCAAATTGATCGTGCTTTCGAAACGTTTTGGTAGAGGTTTTGGATCCTTTTTTTGATCCAACTGTTAAATGATGTTTGAGATCTTTTTCAAAATCAAAAGCAGGTTCTACTCGTAGTTTTCCTTTGCTTCCTAAAAGTTCATAATAAGAGTTTTCGGTAGCACCAAAACTTACAGAAAAGCTTGCTAATCGACCATTGGGAAATTTCATAATTGCATTCATGCTTTCTTCAACCTCCGAGAAAAGAGCTGAATTTTGTGTTCCAGTAAAAGCACTTACTTCCAGGGGTTCACTTTGAAAAAGGTATCGAGCTGCATTGATACAATAAATACCAATATCGAATGCGGTACCGCCTCCCATTTCTTCTTTGAGGCGAATATTCTGCCGATCTTTAACGGGTAAGGTAAAGACCGAGTTAAAAATTTTTAAATCACCTAACTTGGGTTCAACTTTTCGGGAGCGAAGATTGGAGGCGCTAGCGATTTTAACAGCTTCTAAATTACCTGCATCAAAGTGAAGGCGATAGGCCACCATGAGTTTTAAGTTTTTTGTGCGTGCATTTTCTATCAGCTCGGCACATTCAGAAACGTTTGTAGCAAGGGGGGTTTCGCACAATACGTGAATGCCTAGCTTAAAGGCACGCATTGCAAACTCGTAGTGGAGTGAGTTGGGAAGAGCAATGTAGACAGCATCTGCTTGTGATTCTTGCAGGCAGTTTTCAAAGTGATCGTAGTCTGCTGTGTGAGGCACTTTATATTTTTTTGAAAGAACAGAAAGTTTAGTTGTATCCGATGAAACAAGTGCAACGAGTTCTGAGTTTTTTGCATGGGAAAAAGCCGGAAGGACAGCTTTTTGTGCAATATACCCAAGCCCCACAACAGCATACCGAACCTTATGGGTAGATCCGTTAGTTTTTGCCCCATTAGAGTGGGATTTTTGGGTTGAAGTGTGACTTTTTTTCTTTTTTTTATTCATTTTTAACCCTCACAAAGCCTTTATGCATAATGAGGGCCAGGTTTTTTTTCTGGCACAAGCTTTGCTTTTCTTGAATTGAAAACTTGAGGGGAGGTTTTATGGAGTGGGATAATTTGGGGTCTAATCGATTAAGTCGATTGACTGTTATGAGCGGAGATCGAATCAATCAACGCCTTAAAATTTTTAGAATTCAAAAATTTTTTTGGTTTGTTTTTGTGTTTTTTTTAGTTCTTGCAGCAATAAGTTTTTCTGGAAAGCAATTGTTCTTAAACTCGGAGGGGGCTTACGTCCAAAAAAATCCAGCGATTGAATATCCTCAGCTGGTTAGCTTTGGAAGGGTTACAACTTGGAAAATCAGACTCAAGGAAAGTCGGCAGTTGTGGATTTCAAATACACTCATCGAGAAAATGAGCCTTGAAGAAGTCTTTCCAAAACCTGAAAAAATAATTTTTGTTGATCAAAGACTTTTTTTGAACTTCAAAGAAGCCCCTGAAGTTATCTTTTTGAAGATAAAACCTAGATTAAGAGGTTTCATTGAGGGAGCTATTGGGGGAGAGAGAGAAGTTTTTAGTATTACTTTTTTAGCTTTTCCTTAAAAATTAAAAACATCATGGCTCTGGTAAAGTCCGCCGAAAGAAAATCCTTTTTTCTGAGTAAAGTCATAAAGCATTCCCCCGCAGGTAGCACTTGCATGAGGGTTTTTTGTAGAAACAGGTATGCACAACACGTTGGATTGATCTTCTAAGAAAAGGTGATCAGCCAGTGCTTTGTCGGTATTTATTTTTGCGTTTGATGTTTTTTCTAAAAGAGAAGTGATTTTTTCTAAACGATCGAAGGTGCTTTTGCTTCTGCTTTCTAAATCTTCTGTTTCTTTGAGATCCGTTAAGTAGTGATTGGTGTGAGCTATGAAATTATTATTTGAAATTTCCCCAAAAGATTTAATTTGTTTTCCTGTCACCTCTAGCCCGATAGCCCGTTTTTGATCGCATAAAAGAAAGCTTCTTCCGCCACTGGGGAGATTGTTTAAGATGCATTTTTCTGCCGCTTGAAGAGAGTCTTCATCAAGAATTTTACGAATAAGGGCGGGCCATGCAAGGCCGATGCTCATTTCTCTCGAGCGAAGGTTGTTGATGAAGACTCCTAGCCCTCGAGAATTAATACCCGTAAGCGCAAGGCAACCTGTGAGAGTAAATATTTCTTGAGTGATTTCTTTATCACCTATTTTTTTATGAATCGTAAGGTGAGCAACATACGGGCTTGCGCTTCCGTGCATATCCCATGTTTGCCCCGCAATCATTCCTTTAGATGTTTTAAGACCAAAAGCACTGCACTCGTTGAGGCTTTCGTTTAATTCAGGATCGTTTTGGGCAAA
>CAYOWH010000027.1:0-28066 GCA_964407615.1 uncultured Bacteriovoracaceae bacterium
TAATTATATGTTAATTTAGTGTGATCAAAGCCCATAAGGTGAAGAATGGTAGCATGAAGATCATGTATATGAACAATATCTTTAATTGATTTACCACCTGTTTCATCAGTTTCACCATATCTTTGTCCTCCTTTGACGTTACCACCTGCCATCCATACGGAAAATGCTTTACCGTTGTGATCGCGCCCTGGCGCTCCTGCGCCACCACCAGCAGTAACTGTCCTGCCAAATTCTCCACCCCAAATTACAAGAACAGAATCAAGTAAGCCTCTTTGTTTTAAATCAGTTAATAATCCCGCAAAAGCTTGATCGTAACGCATCGCAGTGTTTGTCATTGCGGTTTTGATATCCATATGATGATCATAACCACCTACTTGAACTTGCACAAATCTAACTCCCCTTTCAACTAAACGACGAGCGACAATCATTTTATTGCCCTCTTCATTGCGACCATATAAATCTTTAATATTATCTGGCTCTTTGGAGAGATCGAAAGCATCAGTAGCTTCAGTCTGCATTTTAAATGCAGTTTCAAAAGATTCAATTCTAGCTTCAAGCTGAATATCTTTTTGAAGCTTATCCATATGCTCTTTATTTATAAAATTTGCAAAATCTATTTGCCTCCTTTGTCTACTCAAAGTTGAAAATTGACTTGTTAAGTTTGCCAAAATTTCATCTGGTTTCATGCCTGTGCGATATTGCACATTGCAACCTTGAAACATGCCTGGAAGAAATGAGCACTGCCTCCATTCTGGAGCCCCATTTAATGTAATAAATGCGGGCATATTTTGATTGGTCGTGCCTAATCCATAAGTAAGCCAACTTCCCAAGCTTGGTTTGGGAAGTTGAGTTGAACCAGTATTAAACATTTTAGCTGCAATGTTATGATCTGGCACATCTGTTTGCATGGAATTAATAATTGCCATGCTATCAGCATGTTGTCCAAGTTTAGACCATACTTCGGATATATGCAAACCAGACTTGCCGAACTGAGGAAAATTAAAAGGAGAAGCAAGTAAATTTCCATACTCGCCTTTTTGCCCGTCTCTCTTTTGTAATTCTGGTTTGTAATCAAATGTATCTACATGAGATGGAGCACCTGAAGCAAAGAGTTGAATAATTGCTTTTGCTTTTACGGGAAAATGAGATGGCTTTGCGGCAAGTGGGGATGTAGCTTCAGCAGTTAATGGGTTTACTCCAAAAATTGAAGCTAAAGACAATCCTCCAATACCCCAACCAAAATTAGTTAAAAACTCTCTTTTAGTAGAAAAGGAGTTTGGATGATTTCCACAATCTTTCATAAGATTATTTTACACTTAAAAGTGGGTAGTGGTGGACTCGAACCACCGATGCCCGAAGGCGGGAGATTTACAGTCTCCTGCAATAGCCGCTATGCGAACTACCCAAATTTTCTAGTCTCTCCCAGTGTCACACCACTTATACACTGGCAGGTGTCGCCTCTATAGATGTCTCTCCATTAGTCACACCACTAACCCAACCAGCTTACGCCAAATCGAGTCTAGCGGCATGGAGCCACTAGCAGGTGTCGCACCCCAATTGGGGGAACTCAAATAATAGTCTCTCCTATTAGTCACACAATTCAGTCGTCCGAGTATTCCCGAACCAAGCACTCCGTATTCACAGAATGGCATGTGTCGCTTCTCAGCAGGATTTCTATGCTGCTACATTCCAATTACAGCAAGACCTATATACCATTGGGTTTGTGGTTACTGAGAAAGTGGTTGCGGGAGAGAGAATCGAACTCTCGAATAGGTAGCTTATGAGACTACCGCCTTCCCACTTGGCTATCCCGCGATTAAATCTCTAATAATTTTCTGTAACCGTTTTCGTACACTTCTAAGATTTTATAATCTTGTTTGTATTTAACGGCATCCTTGGCTAACTTCAAGCCATCTAGTTTCCCATTCGTGTTCTTCTTTAGAAGAGCACTGTATGAAATAACGTAATCATTATTGCCATCAATAATTTCATACGCTATTAATTCACTATGAATGGTTGAAGCAACCAATTCTTTGAAATTATTAGCTTCTTGTTGCGACATTTCTAGATTTTTCTAGTAAAACATCATGGATCAAATGACGACTCTTATAGTCAACAATAAATCCATTTTCATTTACAGGTAGTTCGCTGCAAGCTTTATCAAGATCAAATCTCAAAAGCTCTGACATGCACTTGATTTTTCTCAAAATACCAATTTCTTTGTACTTCAAGATTGCCCAAAGGCAGTCTACCTGAGCGGAGTTTGCTTGCTGAATTGCTTGAGTGATTGTAGGAATTTCTGTGTTTTGCATAAGTTGTATAGATAATAACTGATGCTTGACCAAAGTCAAGCGATTTTAGTCCCGTTTGCTGAAAATTCTTGATCGAGATCCCAATTATTTTTCTCTATAGCCTTAATAAAATCAATAACTCTATAATTTGTTTTTCTTAAAATTGGATTAGAATGATTATTTAACCAGCTTAATCTGGCTTGGCAGTATTGCTCGATCCAAGTTTTTTCATCGCCTCCATTTGCTGGAACGCTTTCTGTAAATCTATTTCTTAGAAATTTTAAGATAGATCCAGAATGAATAAACGAATCATAAATCACCAACATGCTTAAATTTAATTTAAAACCATTTTTATCAAACCATGTTTTTGCAGGTTCCCAATAATGAGTATCAAAAAAAGAATCTTGCGATTCTTTCATGATGGGATCTTTGGAGGCTTGCTTTAATAATGAAATAAAATCTTTGTCATTAACAAGAGAAGTCCTTCCAATAGTATCGACATACTTAACAAATTGATCGGCAAATTCACCACTAAGGCTGATATATAACTTAATAAGTTTCGATAAGTTTCCCCATTCGGTTGTTTGGCTTTTTCCATATGTAATTTGTTTAATGCCATTTGGGCCATCTTCATATAATGATATACATCCATAATCACCATTTGGAGTGCCACTTTCAAAAACATTTACAACTTTTTGAATTTTATTTTTAATTTCTGGTGTCATAATCGTTGTCTGGCTTCCATTTCGCGTAAGCCATATACATCATCTACACCAGCATAAGACATTGTTGACCTTAAACCTTGTTCAATTTTTTCATTTAATTTAAGCATGGTTAATTTATTGCATTCTACCAATGATTCTTTTCCTTCGGTATATTTATCGTAACCCTTGTTTTTTGAAGACGCTGAACCGTAAAAATGCTTATGAGTTTTATAAAAATTAAATTCAGCTGGACTATCTTCACAAGCTGCAAACATACTTCCAATCATTACTAGTGAAGCTCCAGCATTTAATGCTTTTGCGACATCCCCAACTTCTCTAATTTGTCCGTCAGCAATAATTGGAATATCATCTTCATATAAATCATTATAAATTTCATTTACTATTGAATACATTGGTGTTCCAACTCCAGTTGAGTTATAGGTGGTACAAGCGGCTCCCATTGAAAGACCTACTTTTACCATATCCGCACCCCATTCTTTTGCATCTTTTACGCCATCGAATGAGCCAAAATTTCCAACAATTAATTTTGGTTTTGATTGCCATTTTAGAGAATGAAAATGTTCGCAGATTTTTTTAACTAAAATATGATGTCCGTGAGCTACATCTATTGTAATAAAATCTACTTTTAAAGCTGAATTAGATAGATCTTCTAAAAAATTAAAATCAATATCTTTTACTCCAATACTTATGCTTAAAGGAAACAAGCCTTGTACTCTAGCGAGCCAAGGCGTTACCTGAGTATAATAATCATAAAATCTATGAAGAATGTAAAAATATCCAGATTTACCTAGAATTTCTGCAGTTTTAAAATCAATGCAGCAAGCCATATTTGATGGAATTACTGGAGATTTAAAATTAAAATCAAATAATTTAATAGAAGTATTAACATTATCTCTAGATTTTATTTCGGAATATTTTGGAAGTAAAACTATGTCCTTATAGGATAGCATTTGTCTCATAAGATTGAATTAAAATAGATAATTTGCCTACATTATATCCGATTACTCCATAACCTTCCACAACAAATCCATGATCTGTAAAATGAATTGAAGAATTTTTATCTAGAAAAAATTCTTGAATTAAATCATCTTCAGTAAGAAAAACTATTGATCCTTGCTCGTTTCTAGAAACTTTTACTTTCAAAAAAGTTCTGTCAATAAAACCCGCATTAAGTTTTGTCGCTCCTATAATTTTAATTGTTGCGATCATTTTTGCCAGATTGAAACTTTGATATTTTTTAAAATATCACTCATTTTAATTAAAGATATTTCATCTTTTCTATCTTTTCTGGTATATCTATTATATAAACAATCTTTTGAATTATCTACTCTGTTGTTAGAAACTAATCTTTCGCATAAAGATGCTAAATTTTTTCTAGGTACTATGACGAAATCATTTTCCCTTTCAAACACAATATAATCAGAAGCTCCGTAAAGCCAACCTTGATTTCCAGCGACATTTTTAAATTCTACCCAAACTAAATCGTCGGAAAAGTTTTCTGACGATCTGGAGATTTTCTTTCTAGCTTTGATGTCAAAGAAGAAGTTTTCATTTTTTGAATTGGTTAAAATAAAATCTATATGAGATAATTGCTGTTTAGTTGTAGCTTTCTGTACTGTTAAATTCTTTTCTAAAGCGATTCTTTCAAAAAGATCTTCTGCTTTTTCGCCAGAAAGTTGATTTTGTCCATTAAAATCAAATGAATTTCGATACCCCATATATACAGTGTAAATCTTTTATAGTAAAAGTCAAGATTTTATTTATTATTACATATGACTCTCCAAGAAAAAGTTAATTCAGAAAATTTAAGAAAAATTAAAATAAAAGATTGTTTAAATTTTTTGGAACCAACTGCCGTAATTGAATTGTTTGAATTATATTATGATGTAAATTTAGAGCCGTTTAGATTTCACCCTGGAACTAACGATTTAAAAGAAATTACATGGAACGAAAAGAAATATTATCCAATCGCTGTAGATACTAGTGAGTTTGAAACGAGCATGGCTGGAAAATTGCCCAGACCAAGAATAACAATAATTAATAAAGAAAATATTTTTTCAGCTCTTTTGAGGGATTATTCTGATTTAAGAGATTCTAAAATAACTAGAAGAAAAGTTTTAGTCAGACATTTAGATGCAGAAAATTTTGATAATTCAATAAATCCATTTTCAAATTTTTCAACTGGAATTTATATCTCTTATGAGACATTTTTGCTATCTCAGAAAATTTCTGAAAATAAATTTTCAATTCAGTTTGAATTAATTTCTCCATTTGATTTGCAAACATTAGACTCCATGAACAGAAAAATTATAGGTTCTTATTGCTATTGGCAATATCGAGGCTTGGGTTGCAATTATTCAGGAGATGTAATATGTCAAGAAGATGATTCGGATTTTGAAACTACTTCAACAATTAAAAGTTTTAAAACATTTGCAAATTCATATGTAACAAAAACTAATACTGTAGTTTCAAATTATAGAGCGGCAGCAAAATCTTATTTATGGGTTGAAAATTTCAATTACGTAGCAGGTGACATTATTACAATTGAAAATATTGATTTAAATGGTAAAAAAGATCCAGAATTTACTTGGTTTGTATGTATTAAAAATCATACTTCATCTTATTTTTTACAGCCCAAAGATAATTCAGATTATTGGCAAAAAGACGGATGCTCAAAAAAAATATCAGCTTGCAAAAAAAGATTTAAAATAAATAGTCAAAATTTCGATGGCAGAATTATAAAAAATGATAGTGACGTTTCTGATAACAGTTTGAGATTTGGCGGATTCCCTGGAACTGAAATTTTTAAATATGAATAAAATTCACAAATTTACTAATTTAAGTAATTTAGTAACTTTTTTAAAAAACGAAGCTCAATCTAATTTATTAGTAGAAATATGCGGACTGATTTCATTTAAAAATAATTCATTCTTTTATAAAAGAATGAATAATATAAGTTGCAAAGCTGATTTTTTTAAAATTAGCCCCAAAGAATATTTAGACTTTATTAGAGAATATAATTGTTTTTGCATTTTTCATTCTCACTTGTCTGGAAGCGAAAATCCTTCAGATATTGATATTTTAAATTCAAATAATTGTTGCAAAGCTTTTTTGATTTATTCTAATTTTACTGAAAATTTTCATATTTATGAACCAGAAATTAAAGATTATGATGTAAACTTAATTAAAGAGTTTAAAAATTTTATATGATAAAAATAAATTTACACGGAATTTTAGGTGTGGAATATGGTAAAGAATTTAATTTATATGCCCAAAATGCTTTTTTTGCGCTGAAGGCTTTAGATTGTATAAATAAAGGCATTTTAAATAAAATAAGAAAATTGCAAGAAAAAGGACTTTTTTATTCAATCATCGTTGACGATGAGTGGCTACATGATAAGGATAGTTTTAACTCTTTTAAAAAAATTAAAACTATAGATATAGTGCCTAGCGTTTGTGGTAGTGGATTTAATTGGGGATCAGCCCTTCTTACTGGACTATTAATTGTAGGCGCAGCTTTCACTGGAGGCGCTACTTTGCCTGCAGCATTAGCTCTTGGAGCTTTGGGTGTAGGAGTTAGTTTATTAATGCAAGCCATGACAAAGCAACAATCTACTCAAGACGCAAATACTCAATTTGTTGGTGGCCAAACGCTTTCTAGCGCATCTCAATCAAAAAGTTCTGCATTTTCAAACGTAGAAAATGTTTCAGCTCAAAATATTCCAATTCCAATAGGATATGGAAGAATGAGGGTTGGAACAAAAATAATTCAAACTTCGATTAAATCTTATCCAACAAATGTTGATGTTAATGTAGAATTTAAACAAAATGCTGATTTCAATAAATTAAATTTAGGTTTTATATCATAAAATGGGCTTTTTTAGTAAACCAAAACCGCCAGAACCTCCGAGACCTCCAAAAGTAGTTCAATATCCAAATGTTTTAGCGCCTCCACAAGATGGCGGATTAGAATCAATTGAATCTTATCAATATTCTGAAGTTGTCGAGCTTTTATCAGATGGACCAATAGAAGGATTAGTAAACAAAAATGGAATAAAAGTTGATGGAGTTAATTTATTTGAGGGTGTATATTTTAATAACACTCCCGTAAAAGAAACTTCTGATTTGAATTATGATTGTTTTGAATTGTTGTCAAATCATATATCTTCAAAACTTTCTGATGCGTGGTCAAAAGAAATTGGATCATCTTATCAGTTTGCAAGTTCTGCGCTTTCAAATTATTCTATTGCAGATCTTTGCATTAAAACATATCTAGAAGAAGCTTCTTTAAATTTTCTTGGAAAGCAAAAACAAAAAGATTGGTTGTCTAGTGAAATTTCAGATAGTTATAAATTATTTTTAACTGAAATTTGTACGAGTTATATTTGCGTTTTAATAAATAATAAAAATATAGATGCCTCTTCTGCAAATTTAATTAATTTAAATTTATATAATGTTAGTGAGCAATTATATCCTTCAATTTGTTCAGATTTATTTGGTTCGTATTCGTATTTTGAAATGCCGCAATCAACCGTTTCATATGGGACTATATCTCTTGAAAAAATTGACTCTGCTGGCACCACTATTAAAATAGTAGGATCTCAAGATTCAAACAATTATATTGTATTTAAAATTTGGTCAGTTGCAAAAAACTTATACAATAAAATTATGCCTATTTATGATTTTGAGATTCTTAAAAAATATTTTAATTTCTACGCATTTCAAAATAAAAAAAGTTTATATAACTTCAATTCAGTTCAGATTGAATTTAAAAATGGATCTCAATATCAAGATCCAATAAATTCTATACAAAATGTGGAAATGGATATAAAAATTTCCAAACAATTAGTGGGTCCATTTAAAAAAGACGGAATATCAAGAAGATTATTATCGTTTAAAGGAGATTCGAATAGGCCGCCACTTACTAATATAAGATTAGAAGATGAAGGCAGTTCTGATTTAAGATATGTTAGATCTTGGCCTGTTGAATATGATATAAATAATAATCCATATATAATATGTTGCTTATGCATGAGTTATTCGGAATATGACGCAACAACAAGAGGAATAAAAGATCAAGATGCATATCCATATACACATTATATTGCAAACCAAAATGCTGAATGTATTTATATAACTATTGGACTAAATCAATTATTTGATGTTACTCATGTTGACTTATCAAGCAAAGAGCTATCAATGAATACTACAAAATATAAGAATACTTTTTTAGTTCCAGCTGGAACTGAAAGATATTGTGATTTAGATTTTTGTAAAGATACTTCAAGTCGTGCAAGTTATTTCAAAAAAAATGTCAATCCTGGAACTGCTGGAAGTCCAGGTAAAATGGGCGACAATTTAGAACCTGTAGGATTTGATTTTAGCAATGCTTGTCAACATATAACTGCTGGAACAAAATTGCCATCTGTAGTTTCATTCAAAATTGAAACTGGATATGAAACAGATTCAGACGGTGGAAAAACTGCATCTTCAAATAATTATTTTTCATATAGATATGATATTTTTGGATTAAGTAGTTCTCCAAATACTACGCTAGATTTTGGAAGAAAAAATAATTATTCAAATACTGTTTATACATATAAATCTTCAACAGAATTTTCTGAATCTTTGGCTCATCTTGGGCCTTATGAGGCGTATGACTTGTCGCTTTTTGAGGATGAATATAATCAAACGAATTCTGAAGAATGGGGTGGAGCTGTAATTTTAAACAAAATAACTACAGATAATTTTAACTATTATGACGCTATAACAAATGAATTTTTTACTAAAGATATTAGGCAAGCACTATTGAATAGATTAAATAATGCGCAGCCTGTGAGTGTTTTTACCGCAAAAGATAAATCATTAGATGTTGGCGAATCAGTTTATTTAGACGATCAATTAAAAAATGGAGTTGGAAATGCAGTAATTGTATTTTTAGTACTTGATAAGGCTTATGTTTATGAAGTATCTAATTCAAAAATTACTAGAGTAACTTTGATAGATGCGAGATTATTGGTTCCAACAGATCCAGTCACAACAAATCGGCCATTTTTTATTGAAAGTTATTTTTTGTTTAGATATGATCAACAACATTCATTTGTATGGCCTTATATAGAACCTACTTCTAAAATGTATGTAAAAAAAAGATCAACTTCAGATGATTTCCTTGTAAGAGAAGATATAAAACAATTTGATAGTTATGTTGAGGGAAAATTGAAAGACCAATACTTTTTTCAAGGGCCATTACCTCCTGATTATACATTTATACCTTTTCCAAAGCCTCTTCGAGAATATTTTATGGAATCAAATCCGAAAAAAGCACATATTGGTCCTCCACCAAACGATCCTATATTTATATATCATTTAGGTGCGCCCACATACTTTTTAAGAAATTATGATGGTGTTGAAGGTCTATATCTTTATACTTCTGCTTTTAAGGATTCTTTGGGGCAATCAAACCCATACGGGTATAATGGTGAATTTTATGTAGTGAGTGAATTTCTTGCATTTGGACCAACAATAAAAAGAATCGCAGATCCAGATTTTCAAACTTTTCAAGGAATAAAATATTTCTTATATAAGCCACTTCTTCGTTTTAAATATACAAAAAAAATATCTTTTGTCACGGACTATCAAAGTAATAAAAATTCAGTAGGTTTTATTGGAGATGCTGATTGGGATTTTTTTACTCCCCTCGGTTTCGCATTGGATCAGGTTAAAATTGTTATTCCTACCTCTTATTACCCTGCAAGCTTGCGAGCTGATTTTAACACTGATCCATTTGCTCGCGTAATGAATGATGGAAGAGTAATATTGTATGATTCGGGTGAAAGAATAGCGTATGAAGGTGCAGTAAAAATAAAAGTAAATGGAACTTATGAATTCTAACGATTGGGATTTAAGTTTGTATGTTTCTGGATTTAATTTTGAAAATATTTATGCAGATATATTTTTAAGATTTAATTATTTTAATAATTCATTTTCTAATGATAATTTTTTTTACGAAAAAAATAATTCTATTCAGTTAAATACAAAATTTTCTTCTAAAAATCTTTCTGATTACTATAAAGGCTTTTCAATTATAAAAGAAGGTTTATACAAAAATTATCTAATTGATCCATCTAGTTTGCATGTTTGGGATTCTACATTTGAAAATGATTCAAATGTCTTAAATTTAAGAGAAAAAATATTTTCTAATTTAGAAGCTAAAACCAATTATAATAAAATATGTTTACCTATAAAATTTGAAAACTCCATATATTGTTATATTGAAATCGGAAAGTATCAAACTCCATCTTTCAATAATGTTCAAAATTTTATTGATTCATCAAATTCTGCAAAAATATTTGAAACTCTTTGTTTGACGTATCCAAAATTTAATATAAATTTTATTAATTGTCCTTGGCATGAAAGACATTTTCCAATTTATATTAATACAGATTTTTGTAAAAATTATTCGGATGCAGATTTGGCTAAATTAATATATTTTTATTATCAGAGGCAAAATCCATATTTACAAAAAAAATATATTTTATCTTATAATTCAGATTTATTTTGTGATTTTTCTTTTGGAAATTTTGAAGAACTTCAAATTTGCAAAAATAAATATGGAGTATTTTATTATGGACCAGCTAATTTTGATTGTTCGTTGATTTCAAATGCTTCTATTAATGGTCTTTATACTGGTTTAAATTATTCTGTAGAATTTATAGGTGATATAGATTCTTCTATTGAATCAAGGCAATATAATTTTAATAATATTTATACATCTATAGATAAAAATTCTTATGTTTTTGATTTTCAGCAGTGTGCTTTTGCAAATTGCCTAGATTTTTTATATTGCAAAAATAATTTTTTTGCTTTTTGCGATAGTTATAATAAAAATTTTGCTAATGTATGGTTTAGAGATACTAATAATTTTAATCAGCAATTTAATGGTCTTCCTAACTTAAATGTTTTTAGCGAAGATAATATTGATCCATTAATATCTTCAGATTTTTTTAATACAATAAAATGTATAAACGTGATACTTTAAAATGATTATTCCAAAATTTTTTACTATATATAATTATCAAAAGGAAATTTTTTCAATTATAATTTCTTCAATTACTCCAACTGTAGAAATACCTTCGTTGACATTTGCAGATTTTTTATCAAGAAATAATAATCAATTTGGATACCAATATTATGATTATACTGCAATTGACGAATTACCAAGAACAAAATTTGGCGTTGTGGAAAATTTTGACAGTTATTTAATTAATTGCAGCTGCTATACGGCACCTATGTTTTCGGCGGGATTAATTGATTTAAGTAGTCAATATTTTATAGGGGTAGATAGTGCAAATGGAGAAATTTCTATTGAAAAATCAAGTTCTTTCTATTCCAGATGTCAAATTCCTTCTTTAAAAACTAATGTTTATGATAAAGTAAATTCCATCAAAGAGTTAGATTGTGTTTATGAAAATGGAATGGTTTCTTCAGCTTTTTTTATAAAAGACTTAAAGATTTGGAAGCATGAGTATATTAATTATTATTTATGTTATCAAAGCGATATTAGCAATAATATAAATTCAATATCAAATTTTAATAAATTTAATACTGATGTTGACGATATATCATCATCTAGATCAATTGGACTTTATTATTTAATGCATTCTTTCATTAAGAATGCAGATTATAATAGAAAAAATGTAATTTTAAAAACTGAATTTCTTTTAAAAAAGCATTTTTCATCTATTTTTAATCCTGTATATAAAATTGTTGATTATTCTGCTCCTGTATTGGGATCTCTAATATTGAAAGGTAAAAATGGAGCAGATTTGCATATTCAATATTTTAATTCTATTAAATTTTATGCACCGTCAGAAATAGCGTCCATCAATTCAACTTTTGATCAAAGAAATCCTTATTTAAAAAATGAAGATGCTAAATATTCAACTCTTTATGATCTTAGAGGTTCGTCGTCTGAGTCAATAAAACTTCCTCCTGCAAAATTTGATTCAAAAGGTTTTCCAATAAAAAGATATGTTAAAGTTACAAAAATGACTCCCGAGACTCGATCTGCTTTAATTAAAAGAGATTTAGTTTTAGAAAAAATTACAGAAGTTATTCCAAATAATTTTTCATATCCGTTTTCAGCTTTAGTTGCCACAAAACTTGATTCCAGATCTATATCCAATTTACCAAGTCGAAGTTTTGATTGCAAGCTTAAAAAAATATTAGTTCCATCAAATTATTATCCTCTTGATGGAATTGGTAGAGATCTTAGATATTCTCAATCAAGAGGGTCAAATATAATTTATAAAGGGACTTGGGATGGAACTTTTAAATTAAGTTGGACAGATAATCCCGCTTGGATATTAATGGATTTATTGATTAATAAAAGATACGGCTTGGGAAATTATATAAATTCAAATCAAATTGATATTTGGGAGTTATATCAAATTGCAAAATGGTGTGATGCTTGTGATGAAAATGGAATTTTCTGGGGAGTTCCAGACACTTATTCTGGATATGAGCCAAGATATACGTTTAACGCTTTAATTAATGAAAAATATAATGTTTACGATATGATTAATAATATTATGTCATTGTTTAATGGTAATGTTTATTATTCAAACTCTATTATATCATTTAATGATAATAGATTAAAAGATATAGCTGGAACAATTTCTTCAACTGACGTTCTTGATGGATTATTTAATTTTGGAAACTTTAAAAAAGATGATGAATTTACAGCTATCGAAATAGCTTTTTTGGATAAAAGAGATTCGTATAAAACAAAAATGGAATATATAGAAGATACAGATGCAATAAGAAAAAGAGGACTTTTAAAGAAAACTATTACTCCAATGGGAATAACTACTAGAGGACAAGCGATTAGACATGCAAAAAATATTTTATTTCAAACTGCAAAAGAAAGTAATAATGTTTCTTTTTCAATTGATTCAAAAATTTTAAGCTATGGAGTTGGTGACTTAATTAAGGTATCAACCGATGCGCAAGAAAAAAAACAAATGGGTAAATTATTAGAATATTGTAAAACTACTCTTAATGAAGTGAAAATTTTTATAGATACTTGTTTGAATCCTAATTTTTTTGATACTTGTAAAATTGACATCTTAACAAGAAAACAATTTTCTAAAGATGGTCAATCGTATTTTGATGCTCAAAAATGCACATATTTTATAAAAGGTTATCAAATTATTGAGAATGATACACAAGTATCTGGAACTTATGTGACATTCCATAATTCTGGAATACAGTGTTCAAATAATTTTTTATCAACTAAAGATTTTTATCATAATCAAACTAAATATTCATTAGTTCCTAAATATGTTGATTTGTCAGATTTTAATGAAACATCTATGTACTCTTTAACAAAGAGAGATAAAAAAGATAATATTTATAAAATAATGTCAATCACTGAAAATTCAGCGTCTGAATTTTCGGTATTTGCTACGGAATTTTGTTCAACAAAATTTGAAATAATTGAAGGAGAATCTCCAAGAGATATAAATACAGATAATTATTTTTATGTAGCAAATTTGGATAATTCAATGTCATCAAGACCGTCAGCTGTATTTTTTAGTGCAATTGAAAAAATAACAAATATAACTCCAACTCAAAATGGAATTAAAGTGACTTGGAAGGCTCTTCCAAATATAGATGGATATAATTTATATATTATAAAGCCAAGTTCACAAAAGCAAATTTTTGTTAGATCAATAACTGGAACTTCTACAATATTTAGTGGTATACCAATTGGTGGATATGACGCAGTCAAAAAAGAATATTATTATATATTTTTAGAGAGCACAAGTTCAGTTGGAACTTTTCAATTAGGAATTGAATCATTTGTGCTTGAATACAATAATACATTTAAAAGAACTTCCGAAATTACAAATAAAAGCTTTACTTTATAAGGGTAAATAAAATGTTTCTATATCTTTTAGAAAATTTCTTTTATCTAAAATATTTTTAATTTTGAAATAATCTTTTTGTCTTTGTGATGAGAATAAATAAAATCTTTCACAATTATTTTTTTTTGCAAATTCTATTGCTTCATTTATTAAGCATAAACCTTTTTTTGAATTATTTAAAAAAAGATATTCTGAATAAATTTTTTTGTTTATTTTTTCTGACTTAGCAATCAGTCCAATAAAAATTGAATCAATTTTATTATTAACATAATAAACCCAAACGGAAAATTGTCCTTTTAGCAAGCTTTCGTGGCACAAAGAGCTTTTTACTAAGTTTGAATCAAAAAAGGGATAATACAAATAATTATCTAAATAATCCTTATGCTTTAAAAAGAAAAAATCTAAAATAGAAGAAAGTTCATTCGGGCATTCTATTTTTCTAGAAAATGAATTTTTCATTTAATAAAAGAAGTTAATTTTCTGCATTCTTTAGCTGGTATTGCCGTAAAATCATTCCAAACTTTTGCTTCTTCATTTTTGTATGTTTCTTCTTGCCAAAGTTTGCGTAAATAACTTTTAAAATCATCAAATGAATCACAACCAAGTTTATCTTTTGCAAGTTTTTTTAAAAGACCTTGAGGAGTAATATTTACAATGCTTGATTCTGCATTTTCATATACAGAAATTTTATTTTTTGATTTATCAATTTCATCGTCTCCAACGATATTAATTCCTAAATAATTACGCACGCATCGTACAAACGCTCGATTTGTAGCAATTGTTTCCAAAAATTTTGCACAGAAATCATTTGTATTTTCCAAAGTAGCATTTGCCATGTCTTCAAAAATACATGGGTCTTCAAGAATAGTCATTGATGGTTTTTCAGCCATTAATGCTTTCCAAGAAATTTGACATTTAACAACTACATAATCTTTTTCACACTTTACTACATCATAGTTTACTTGATTATATCCCCTTAGCTTTGCAAGCTCTTTAATGCCACCCAACTTAATCAGTAATTGATTATCTGCTAATCCTTCTACGGAGTCAGGAATGGGTTTGCCTCGCAACTCAAACCAATCTTTATTTGGATAAAGATGTTCTGGTTTGACCATTGCCCTCCAGTTGACACTTCCATCTTCGTTAAATTTAAAGTTGTTCATATAGATAATAATGTTCTGAATCTTTCCAGAAGTCATTGTCATCATATATTGTTTCATTTATTATGTCAAGTTTTTTATCAACCTTTAAATGAGCTTCACTTGCATATAAACTTCCATTTGAAATTAAAATTTTATTTGTAAAAAAATTACATTTTACTTTTTCTGCTGTCAAAGATCTTTCTTCGACATCATCAAACTCAACTCTAAAATCAAAAAAGTTATTCCTAATTTTACTTAAATTTTTTTTATCTGTGGTGCAGATTGTAAAATTTATTTTTGCTTTTTTAACTTGTTCAAAATATTCGTTTGGAATATCTAAATTTTTTAATTTAAAAAATACGTGCTCTATTTTAGATGAAAAATGATTTAACAAATCCAGCGGCAACATTTTGTCTGAAATAATTTTAACTTTATAGTTTGCGCACCAAAAGGCAATATTATGCTCTGCGAAAGCTAAATCTGCTCTTATGTAAATTGTTTTATCTTTTTGATCTTGCAAATTTGCTGAAAAGTTTGGAACCACTTCTACGATTGGAATATGATAATGATTTCCTATTTTTAGTGTTTTAAATTTTAACTCATCTTCAATATTTAAAAGTTCTAAGCAACTTTTTGCAATTTGTTCTGGCTTTATTGTTCTTATTGTTTTAGGTGATTCTTGATAGCTAAGTGAAGCTTTATTTTCTCCCTTGTCAGATTCTAAAATTTTTACTTTTTCTTTAGTGCTCCAAAAAGGATAAGCGTTTGATGCATAAATGTGAGAATATAAAGCAACAATTGGTATATCATAAAAACTTGCAATATGAATAGGTAAACTATCTATTCCAATATGCAAGCTAGAATTTTTAATTAAATATGAAGACTGTTTGTAATTTAAATTTAAAAAAGTTCCATCTACATTTTGCAACCTAGGATCTTGTGGTCCGCCAATTTGATATATTTTATATCCGTTTTTTTGTAGCAAGGGCTTCAACAAATTAACTACCTGCGGAAAGTATTCATAATTTTTTGAATCAATCTTATCGTCTGTATGGATTGTTATATATTTATCATGCAATGTTGGATAATAATGATCAACTAATTTTGGTTTTCCAATTTTAACTCCTAATGATTTTGCGTATTCTTGTATAAGATGCGACATATTAAACTAATGAAAATTGAATTTTATCTTTTCCGTTATGTTGGTAGCCAAAACATTTTTGAGTAGTAATAGCTGGAAGGAATGCTAATTCAAAAAATCCTTTATGCTGACCTTGCCCTTCTAAAAATAAAAGATTGTCGCAAGCTGGAGTATACGGCAAAACTTTATGCACGGCTGGATTATCTCTAATTAAATCAAAAAATTTAGGATCTGTAAAAATATACAAATTATATTCTGGATATAGTATTTTTAAATTTTCTAATAACGAGTTGACCATTAGTACGTCACCGCCAGATTGCTGAATTACAACTGCCATTCTTTTTCCTTCGTCATCTTTATCCAGTAGGTCTTTAAATTCAATTGTTTTTGGTTTGTTTAATTTTTGTTGAGCTTGTTGAATCAAATGTGAATAAATTTGTTCTTTTTGAGCGCCATTTTTAATATGATTCATTAAATCTAAACAAATGCTATGATTTTTGTCTATATTTTCTTTTAAAATATTTTTGTATAAATCAATAATAAATTCTTCAGAATCATCTATTTGTGGCATTGGATAATTTGGATTTACAACTTTTTCATCTTCCCAATCAAAAGATGCATCTGGCATTGAATCAAAAATCTTTTCAAGTTGCGATCCAATTACTTCCACTGAAAAATTATCTATTACCCATTGTCTTGCAATTTTTCCAATTTTATTTTTTTTATCTGGATGTGTAAAAAATACTTCAGTTAGTTTTTCGCAAATGCTGCGTGGGCACGTAGAGGCTTTAATAAATTGAGTTCCAGGCTCTCTATATTCAGACCATTTTAATGGAAGTCCTCCACTTTCTTGTGTGCAACTATCTTCTCCACAAGAATAATTTGTAACTAATGTGATTAATTCTGTAAGTTTCGCTTCTTGAATTGGAATTTCTTGTCCTCCACTCGTAAATGGATGGCAATACACATCCATTAAATTGTAAATTTCATTTAATTGATCATCTGAAACTCCAGCATTTACGTTTGTGGTATTTTGACTATTAGGTGTTCCGCAGTATTTGCATTGAATCCCTTGCTTTGTAAATGATTTGATTTCATATCTAGAACAGGCAGAACAATAATAAGTTGTTAATATCAAATCATTTGGTATGCCTTTTTCTCTTAATAGTCTTGGAATATCCCATCCTTCTGACCAGTGGGTATGCAATAATAATTTTGCATTTGATTTTGGATTTGATGTCCTAAAAAGATTAAATCCATCTAATAAATTAGGCACAGATTTTCTCAGTTGATTTCTAAAAACAAATCCAATAATAAAAGAATCTGATAAATTAAACTGTGTTCTTAAAGCTTGTTTATTTTCATCTGGCAGTTTATAAAATTTACTAGTATCTAAACATCCTCTTAAAGTTTTTACGTGTTTATATCCAATTTCATTCATCGCTTTTTCTGCAAAAGACGCCCAAACATAATAATTTTTAATTTTTGGTGCGGCATTGATTGCGTCTGGTAGAATTGGCAAACTATCTAAAGTTGTCCAAATAATAGAATTAATTTTATTCCACCACGGCTTATCCCAATATCCATTAAATCCCCAAATATCTTCAACTCCAATATAAATATCTGGCTTTACAATATTAATTAATTCATCAATCATTCCAGATCCATATCCAAAAGAATTTTCAATCCCTGGAGTTTGAGCTTTTAATTGTTCTGCTTTCTGCTGAGAAGGAAGTGTTCCATAACTTTTCCAAGGTTGTCTTGAAGTTTCTGGTCCTTCAAATGGCATTCCATTTGCAGCTTCTATGATTTCATATTTTCCAGTAGAAAATAAATATCTAAGAATATTTTTGGCATTCTTGCCAAATCCAGTAAATGCTCTGGAGAAGTTTGAATGAAATAATATTTTTTTCATTATTCTGGTTTTGATACAGATCTATTAGAATAAATTTGAACCAGTGTAAATTTAAGAAATTCTGATAAAGCTTCTGCTTCACCTAATTCAATACCAATTCCAAATTTTTGATTGCCATTTCTAGAGATAGAAAATGAAAAAGCTTTTGCGCCATTTTGTTTTGTATATGGTTTGAATGAAATTTGTGTTTTATTTTCGTCGTATGTATGAAAAGCGGAAAATTCTGTATAAACTCGAATTGCATATAGCAATCCACCGATTTCATTTTCATTTAACTTAATATTTAAAGTTTTTTCTGGATTCTTTGCGTTATCTGAAAACGATCCAGTTTTAGTATTTTCGTTCCAAGAAGATTGTTGGATTGCGCTTACGTATAAAGTTTTTTCATCTCCTTTGCCTTGCCCAATTTTAAATTGGAATGCACATCCAGTAACTTTAGCGTTTGGCTTATATAGACTAAATTTCATATCAGATTATAATAGTTTTAGTGTAGCTTTCTAGAAAGTGTAAGAAATATTATGAGCAATAATTATTTAAGAGTTGGCAAAATATACAATTTAACTTCGACTACTGATGTGTCAATTAATGGCGCGAGTTTTATTCTTGGAATTAATAATAATCATACTAATTCAATAACGGTTACTGTGGATGGAGTTAATTTTAATTTAGCTCAAAATGTAACTGTGCCTTTTCCAGTTCCAGTTGCATTTTCAAAAGTTAAAGTTAGTACTGGTGCTAGTGCTGTAATTTTTTATAGTTAATTATGCCCAATCCTGTATATCCAGTGTCAGCAGTTGTTCCTGACTCGGTAGTCTCACATGGAAAAGCTTCTCCTAATTTTAATTATTTATATGATGGAGAAATAGCTGCATGGCGACCATTAAGTGCTGATGATCTTGGCGCTGGGGTGTCAACATCTGGATATAGAAATACAAATTTAAGTGGTCAAGTTGTATCGGTAAGCGATACTTCTTCAAGATTAGCTGGATTTATAATTGATTCTGATTTTGATGACGAACCTTTGTTTGTGCAATTCTGCAGTTATCACACGGGTACTCCAATATTAACTTATCCATTATATGCAAGATCTTCTATTGATCAAATATTTCCATCTCCAATAGGTGGATTTCAAGGAATATTAATAAATATAACAAGAGATAAAGACGGATTGATACCTTGGGAAGGTGTTAACGGTTCTGGTATACTTGCTAATGTGTATTATAAATATTAATTAATATGGGATTAACAAGAAGAGTTCCTGCTGGTGGTGGCGAAACATCTGTAACGCCAGTTTCTGTAACCAATGCTTTTAGTTCGGCTTCTCCATCTCAAATAAATCAGATTAAAACATATTTAAATATATCTGGTTTTGATGCTTCGTGTTACGACTTTGCAGCAATACAAGAAAGTCCGCCGAATATAAATAATAAAATATTAGATGCTGGAACAGATGATGTGTAAATCCTAATAATTAAAAATTTTTATGGCTATTAATTTCGATCATACGAGTTCTGCAAATATTACCCTGAAGGGGCCAGAAACAGCTCAACAAAATGAAAATTTTGTATTTGTTTTTCCAAATATTGTATCTGAAACTAATCCATCTTTACTTATCTCTGGAGAAACTCCAATAAGTGCAATTAGTGGATTGTCAAGTGCTCTTGCAAATAAAATTGAAAAATCTACAACTGGAAGCGCAGCATCTTTAAATTATGGAACTTCAGCTGGAAATGTAGTAAGGCTCGATGAGAATGCAAAAATTCCAACTGAATTAATTCCATCTTTTGCCATTAGAGACGTATTTACGGTAACAAATTTTTCAGAATTAACTGGGAATAGCGCAGCATCAATCGGAGATATAGGCATAGTATCAAGTCAAAACAAAAATTATATTTTATGCTCAAGTGGAGAAAATGCTTATGCGACATCTGGAAATTGGAAAGAAATTTTATTTCCAATTCAAGCTGTAACTTCTGTTAATGGAGAAGTAGGTGATGTAGTTTTAAATGGTTCTAACGTCTGCGTATATAGCGGAGGGTATATTGGACAAACTGTAGATTTTGTTCTTTCTGATTTGTCTTCCACAAAAGTAAATTTGGCTGCGTTAATTGATTATGCAACTACTGGATATGTAAGCAATGAATTAAGTAATTATGTGACAAGTTCAAATCTAACGACTTGTTTAAGTAATTATGTTACAAATTCTGCATTATCTACAGAATTATCAAATTATTCCACAACAAATCAGATTAATACAACATTATCAGATTATGTTTTAAATAGTTCAACTGGTTCCGCAGCTTCATTAGATGTTGGTACTTCTGCTGGAAATGTAGTTCAATTAAATAATGATGGCAAAATTCCAAATGAAGTTGTTCCTCATTTGGCTATTACTGATACTTTTATTGTTAATACAAGTGGAGATTTAACATCTTTAACTTCTGCTCAAAAAGGTGATATTGCAATCGCAACGGGATCAAATAGAAATTACATTTTAAAAGAAGCTGATTATTCTGATATTACTCACTGGGCGCAGTTTGCAGCTTCTTTAGGAACTATTACTGGGGTAAACGGTTTATCTCCAAATAATGGTGTCATAACTCTTACTTCAAACGATATTGATGTTTCAGATTCTACTACTCAATATGACGGAGAAACAATATCCTATGCTTTAAGTGGATTAGATTCTCGAATCGTTTTGGTAAGTAATGATTATTTAACTGATAGCGAAGCTTCTGGTTTATTGTCTGGCTATGTAACGACGGGGTTTGCTTCTGGAGTTTTTGATACTAAATCTGATGTTGGGCATACGCATCCAATATCTGGAGTAAATTCTTTGACTGGATGCTTGGCTTCAATTACTGTTTTTTGTGTAGGAGCTGGATCTTATTCAGCAGTTTTGCAAAGTTCCACAAATCCACACTACAATGAAGCGTCTGGAGATTACTCTTTAGCTATAGGTCAAGCAGCAAGAACAATTCAGCCCTATGAAATAGCTCAAGGTGCTGGATTGATTTCTTTAGGAAGCCCTGGAGACGCTCAAGTCAGCAAGCTTATTCAAAAATGTTCAACTTCAAGTAATACTCCAGCTGCAATCGCTGAAATATGCATGCAAAATTATTCAAATATTGTATTTAGCTCTTATATTGTCGGAAGAGCATATAATAAATACGCTGCATTTAGGGTGAATGGTTCTGCAAATAGAGAAGGGGGAGCTGGAACAACTCAAATTTTAGGAGATGTAGCTGTTGACACTTATGTAAATACAAATTCGGTTTATGATGTAGAGGCTATTGCAGACACAACTAATGGCAAAATTGAAATCAAAGTAACTGGAGATTCTAGCGCGGAAATGCAGTGGGTCACAAGCTCCACTGTTACAAAAATTATTTGGGACTAAATAGTCAATTAAATATATAATCTTATGGCTTTTAACTTAGATCATACAGCTAGTGGAAACCTATTACTTGCTGGATCAAACATATTTTTTACTGGATCGTTTACATTTCCAAAACCCTCTAATTTAAATACTCCGTCCGTTTTCATGACTGAATGCTCCGCTTCAGCGGAAGCAATTAGTGGCTTACAATCTTGTTTGGATTTATTGGTTAATAGTGGTGAATTTGGAACCGCTTCTTCTATTAGTGCGGGTGGAAATGCAAATGATATACTTTTAGTTGGAAACAATAACTTAATTAATGAATCTTTCTTGCCCGATTCTGTAAATTCTTCAGTTTTTGTAGTCTCAAATAGCGGTCAGCTTATATTACTAAATAATGCTCAAAAAGGAAGTATTGCATATACAACAAATAATTATAAAAGTTATGTTTTGTCTGGATGTTTCAACGACATTAATAATTGGGTTGGATTACTAAATCCAGATAATTGTGTAGATAGTGTAAACTCAAAAACTGGAGTTGTTTTAGTTTATGGTTGCGATTTATCTTCTGCAGCTGGACTTGGATCAAATGTAGATTGCGCAATTAAATTAATAAGTACTGGATACGCAGATACATCTTACTTAACTTCTGAATACAAAACTGAAACTTCATTTAATTCAGATGTTTCAAACTATTCTACAATAACAAATTTAACAAATGAATTAAGCAATAATACAACAACTGGAGATTTGTCTAATTGTTTGTCTAATTATACAGATAACGCTGGTACTGGTTCTTTATTTTCTCCATATGCATTAGACTCTACGTTTGGAACTGCATCAGAATCTCAACATAATGTGGGAACTGGAAATTCTTGCATTTTATGTGTTGGATCTTTGGGTTGTATTGACTCTTCAGTTCTTCCAGATGTTTCATTGGTTGAAGCTTTCATTGTATCTTCTCAAAATGATTTAACTGGACTATCAACAGCTACAGTTGGTGATGTTGCGTTCGATTCTGTAAATAATTTTAACTATATATTAGTATGTTCTGGAATCGGCTCTTATTCTGATTTGCAAAACTGGAAGAGTTTTGCAGCGGAACAAGGATCATTATTAAGCGTAAATAATAACACAGCCGATCCAAACTCAACGGTTACAATTTATTCTGATGACGTTTGTCTTACAAATGATCAAAATTCATTGACCGTCTCGGATAAAATAGCTTTAATACATGGATTTGTTGATGGTGTTGAATTAGATTATGAATCATCGGGATCTTTTGAGCAAAAGAAATCTGAATACGTTTTAGAAAGTTCTTTTAATTCAATTGCTTCTTTAAAATGCACAACTGGTCACCTTCATGAAATAAATGAAATTGAAAATTTAAATTCTTGTATTTCAAATATAAATGCGTTTTTCGAATCAAATTTAATTGATTTAGAGAAAAGCTACTCTTATCAATTATCTAATTCTGGTTCAGCCAATTCTTGCGGATCTTTAATTCTTGGAGATCAAGGAAAATCAAAAAATAATTTTTCTTTAGTTCAAGGTGCTGGAAAATTTCAAGAAATAGGCGATGCTCAATATGAATCTATAGTTGCAAAAATTTTAACAAATGATAATGAGTGGACTAATATAATTGATGTTGGAATGCAAGATAATTCAATTGCACTATTAAATGCTTATTTTGTCTCTAGAAATGACGATTCATTTTCTCTGCAAGGCGCAGTTATTAAAGAATTTACGAATGCAATTGCCCCAGAACAGTTTACAAAATCAATTTATCATACAGGCTCTTCTTCTAGTGACGTTAGAGTTTGTACAAATTCTTCTGGTTTTGCTTTACAAGTTAAAGGTCAATCCTATTGGACTTCTAGTCTTGAAATGGTTTATACAAAATCAACTGGATCTGCTCTAAATTTAATTGGTTTATATTGGCAAGGATTTGGAGACAATGACTGGTATAATATTCAACAAAATTGGTTCACAGAAAATACATTTACTGAAAATGCAACGTCTTTACCACTAACTGGATCTAATGTTCAGATGGTTGGTTCTGTTGTTCCTGTTGTTAATTTAGATTCTCCATACTGGGTTCAGCCAAATTCAATTGACACAACTCAAATAACGACTCCAAATGGTATATGTTTTGTATCTACTACTGGAGCTGAATTTAGCGGCACAATATATGGAGATGCTGAATTTATAGGTTCGGTATTTATCTAAAAATTGTTAAATCGTTATTAGTATTTATTATAAGTAAATTTATGGGTTTTATTTCAAAAAAGGCAACTTTTAAGTGTGGGTCTATCAATAAGGCTTCGTTATCAAATTCAATTGCGGGATTAGTGTCTTTTTGTTCAAATGCAATAAATTGTGGACCAATCTGTTCTGGACTTTTTTTCGGAACTTCAATTAATAATAACTTAGTTGGTAGCGGATCTTTTTCTGGTTCTGCGGTAAATTCTGGATCTTTGACAACTGGAGTATTTGCAGCTACATCTTTAAACTTTGGTTGTGCGTGTGTTGCTACATTTACTGGAAGTTCTATAAACAGAGGTTCTGTAACTGGAGCTACTTTTGCGGCAAGTTCTGCTAATTCTGGATTTTTAATAACTGGAACTTTTTCTGAAACATCTTTAAATTTGGGATCTGTATGCTCTGCTATATTTACTGGTAGCTCAATTAATAGAGGCACTGTAACTGGAGCTACTTTTGGTGAAAGTTCGGTTAATAGTGGATATCTAAATACTGGAACATTCGTTGGAACTTCCTTAAATTTTGGATCTGTATGCAGTGGAGCATTTACTGGCAGTTCAGTTAATAGAGGCACTGTTAATGAGGCTGTTTTTGCTGGAAACACGGTAAATGGGGGCATTGTAGCAAATGCAACATTTTCAGATGCCGCTCAAAATACTGGATCAATCACTGGTTTTGTAACATTTTTAGGTTCAGCTATTAATAGTGGCAGTGTTCAAAATGCAGTTTTTTCTGGTTCAACCTGTAATCTCGGAACAATTGTATCTTCTGGTTCGTTTTTTGGATCTTCTTCAAATTCTGGAGTCGTTTCTGGAAATGTAATTTTTTCTGGAAATTCTGTTAATGTTGGAACTGTTTGTGGTGATGCTATTTTTGCAGAAAATTCTTACAATGATGGTGGTATTGTATGTGGTAGTGCAACCACGGAAAGTGGCGATCCATATTTTTTCAGAAATGTAATGCTTTTGAATGGAGATGGATCAAACTGCCAAACAAATGCAACATTTTTAGATAGCAGTACGGGAAACTATCTTATAACAAATTGTGGTGTAACTCAAGGTTCATTTAGTCCATTTAGTCCAAATGGTTGGAGTGCATATTTTAATGGAAATTCATTTTTCTTTATTTCAACTGGGCTTAATGGTGCTTGCGAAGGAATAACTGGAATAGGAATAGGAAAAACAACTTTTGAAGCTTGGATTTGTCCGACTTGTTTTTTAACTTGCCGACAATCGTTATTTGGAACCGCTACTTCAAACGCAACCAATGGAAGGTATCATGCTACTTTAGTTAGCAGTCCATCATGTACTGGCGCAAAACTTCAGTTTTCCTATACAACATCAACAAGTGCGGAGCAGGTTATTTGTACAAGCGATAATTCAATTTGCTTAAACTCTTGGCAACATATTGCAATATCAATTGATGCTACAACGCCTTCATCTAGTGAAATTAATCTATATGTAAATGGCAATAAATGCTGTTTTACTGGACAAAATTTATCTTCGCAAACATTTTCTGATTGTTTTATGCGTATAGCTGGAACTACTGCTTACACCATACCTTATTGGGGTTATATGTCAAATTTAAGGATTGTTAAAGGTCAAGATGTTTATACTGATAATTTTACACCTACAACTCAACGGCTAACACCGACATCTCAAGGCGTTACTGGTTGCAATACTAAATTATTATTATTTAATGAAAATAGATTTGTAGATAAAAGTTGTCAACCAAAATCATTAACTATAAACTGTTTACCAAGCATTCAACCTTTAAGTCCATTCAATCCAACGGAATTATATAATCCATATAAACACGGTGGTAGTGCGTATATGTCGAATGGAACTAGATTAACTGCTCCCAAAAGTGCATTTAATTTAGGCTCTGGATCTTTCACGATTGAATTCTGGGTTTACCCAACTCTTTTAGCTTCTTCGACTGGAGCTGATGGAACTAATACATTTAGAATAATTGGATCAGAAGGTGAAGCATCAATTCCTGGGTATGGATGGTTTATTGGAGTTGATAAAAACACTTCTTTTCCTATGAATTATAATGGTTTAAATTTTAGATATGGAAATTATGGAGTTGGTGTAGTTGGTAAAAATACTGGTAATTTCTTAAATTATCAACAATGGCACCATATAGTTGTTCAAAGAAATGTGTCAACTCTTTCAATTTATGTAAATGGCATTTCTCAAAATTTAACTACTTTTGCAAGCGGTGGTTCTTCTATTGCTTGGTCAGATACTTTTAATTTTAACAATACTACTGCAACATTTGATAAAATAGGTGATGCTGTTGCTCAAAATCAGCCATTTTATTTATCAAACGTAAGAATTATAAGGGGAGTAGCTTTATATTCTGGATCTACTATAACAGTGCCAACTCAAAGTTTTGCTGCTACGACAAGCACTTCTTTATTATTAAAATTTGCAAATGGAAAAATATCAGACAAATCTGCGACCACTATTTTACAATCGGTTGGAGACGTAAGGGTTAGCACCACTCAAATTAAGTATGGTAGTGGTAGTTTATTTTTTGATGGAGTTGGTGATTATTTGAGCATACCAAATAATAATGTATTTAATTTTGGGGCGGGAGATTTTACCGTTGAATTTTGGATATATCCACTAGCTTATGGCGGAACAACTGCGGGCGCTCAAATTTTTGGAACTGTTAATGGTAGTCAAGCTGGATACAGTATTAATCTTGGTCAAGATATAAACTCTTTCAGAGTAATATCTAATGCAAGTGGAACTTGGACGAGTGACGCAACAGTGTCTGCTGGAAATGGACCTGCTTTAAATACTTGGACTCATATCGCTGTTGTGAGGCAGGGAGCAAGTTTAAGAATATATAAAAATGGAATTTCTGTTGCAAGCTCTTCTGCAATGTTAAATAAAAATTATTCTGGAACTACTGCTATAATAGGCAGATATTCAGACGGAGCTACAACTAGAGATTTTAATGGTTACATTGACGACCTAAGAATATCGAAGGGAATTGCAAGATATACGTCAAACTTCACACCTCCAGACGCTGGTTTATTACCAATTAATATTTTATGAGTTTAATAAGTGGCAACGTAGTATTTAATAGTGGGTCATCAAATAAATCACAAAATACCAATTTTATAATTGGAAATTCTACTTTTTGCGCAGATGCGCAAAATTGTGGTTTAATTTGTTCTGGTGTTTTTTTGAACACTTCAATTAATATTGGAACATCTTTGTTTTCAGTTTTTTGTAATAATGCTCAAAATTGTGGTTCCGCTTGTTGCGGTTTTTTCTTAGATACTTCGATAAATGCTGGCACTGTTTCTGGAAGCGCAATCTTTTCTGGAACTTCAATAAATAGTGGAAATGTTTGTATTGGAGTGTTTTGTGATTCTGCATCGAATGCTGGAACAATTACTTCGTCAGGTTTATTTTATGGATCTTCTTCTAACGCTGGAAATGTTTGTGGAAATGCAATTTTTGCCGATACAACTTCTAATAGTGGAACTATACAAGGAGATGCAAATTTTGCAACTGGAGCTGCAAATCAAGGAACTGTAAATGGAAATATTGGAGTATACACTCCACCTCGCCCCGATGGAGCTTATAGTGATGGCTATTTTGCTAATGGATCAATTGATTCAAGTTATAATAATTCCACTCCAGCTCAAGCTCTTGATAATAATTTATATTATACTTATAGCTCTGGAGTCGCAACAATAGCTAATGGAGATTATTCTGGAACATTTTATGTTAGCGGTGGTTTGGCTAATGGTGCCTATTCAAATGGATATTTCGTAAATGGTCAAATTGATGGAACATACAATTCAGCAATTCCAGTTTCTGTGTTAGATAGTAATACGTTGTATTATACATTTTCATCTGGTGTTGCATCTATAGCAAATGGAGCTTATTCTACTGGAGCATACTTAAATGGAGCTTTTGATACTAGTTATAGCTCAACCATTCCAATTGATACAATTGATAGTGTTTATTATACATTTGCTTCTGGCGTTGCCACACAAGCTAATGGTGCGTATTCAAACGGCTATTTTGCAAATGGAGAACTTGATATAAATTACAATAGTGCAACTCCAGTTGATACAACTGATAGCAACTATTACACATTCGCTTCTGGCGTTGCTACGCAAGCTAACGGTGCGTATTCAAACGGATATTTCGTAAATGGAGTTTTTGATAATCTTTATAATTCCGCCATTCCAATTGACACAATTGATAGTGTTTATTATACATTTGCTTCTGGCGTTGCCACACAAGCTAATG
>CAYOWH010000027.1:28166-28433 GCA_964407615.1 uncultured Bacteriovoracaceae bacterium
GTGCGTATTCAAACGGCTATTTTGCGAATGGAGAGGTTGATTTATCTTACAATAACGGAACTCCAGTGGATACTATTGATAGTAATTATTATACGTATTCAAATGGTGTTGCAACAATAGCAAATGGGTCTTATGGTTCAAGTTATTATGTTAATGGAAATTTAGCAAACGGCGCTTATTCTACTGGCTATTACACCAATGGAACTTTAGATACAACTTACGATTCAACTACCCCAATTACGGTGCAAGACAACGCCTCATACTACA
>CAYOWH010000028.1:0-28412 GCA_964407615.1 uncultured Bacteriovoracaceae bacterium
ATTCTCTACTATAATCAAGCATATTTCCATATGTTCCTTTTTTAGATTTTGTAACATCTAAAAATTGATTTGAGCTAAATGGATCTTGTTTTGTATCAATAGAAGCAGTTGGAACTGTATAAACTCTTTCCCATCCGTTTTCTGGAACTTCAGAGTCTCCAAAATATTCATGAACATCATTCATAGATTGAAATACTTCTCTAAGTTCTTTTGTTTTGTTATGTTGATATAGATAAATTGGCATACTAATAATAAAAAAAAGGCCGCTCATTTCGAGCGGCCTTAGTTTTAGTTTATAAATATTAATCTACTTTAATTTCAATAAACTTACTCTTCTCTTTTTCTGGGATAAATGAAACTCTTAGAATTCCATTCTTCAATGAAGCTTTAACGCTTTTTTCTTCAACCATTACGTTTAATGGAACTTGTTCTGATAATTTTCCGTATTGTTTGTTTTCCGCTTTAATTGTTAATAATTTACTTTTTGCAATATTTCCGTTGCTCAGTGAAATTTGAATTTCATCTTTTTCATATCCAGGCACTTTAAATTCAATCGAATAAATTCCATCTTTTTCAGTAATATTATTATTATAATAATTTGTTAAAGATGCAACTCCTGACGGATATTGATTGATAAGTCTGAACCAGTTAGTTAGTGGGGTTGTTGTATATGTATCCATATTAATTTATATTAAAGCATTTTTTATGCCAACGGCATTTTAGAGAGAATTTCTTGAAGAGCTAATTTATATGTGAATGTTTGTCCCAATAATGTCCCACATGTGTTAATCTGTCCCACTTTGTTTTCAGCAACTTCCATTGATGAAATTAAATTATCTTCGTCAAATGTAAAAAATGTACCTTGATTAAATTCAGTATTATTTTTGAAAAACACTCCATCTTCTGCTGGTTGTTCGCCGTTCGGTTCAACTAATATACAGTTGTCCGAATTTGCCCATTCTTTATGAGCAGTAGCATTTAAAACTAAGCTCCATTTGCCTAAACAGGTAGAATTAAAAGATGGAAGATTCCACCCTTCGCCGCCACTCATTCCTGTTAAATCAATATCTATGGCATTTAGAAACTCATTCATCTCAGCATTTGTTTTAAGCCAAGGAATAAAGTTTATATTAGAATAATATTTACCCTCAAGCAAATTCGCTACAACTTTCTGCATATCTTCTGGCTTAAAAAATGGATTAGTAATACAGCAGCTCAATAAATATTTATTGTTATTTCCGTATTTTTTAAGCCAAGTTTTTATGATTTTTTCTGTATGTTTTCTCTTTTCAAATTTTCCGCATAAACCAAAATGAATTCTATCTTGCAAATACTTTTTACCAGTTACTTTAAAATCTTCATCAAATCCAAGCTTAAAAGTATCGCTGCCTTCAAATTGAGAAGAAGCATAAGAAGAAGAAAATAAAACTTTGCTTTGCAATTTTGCAATATTTCTTTCAACTGTTGTTGGATTGTTACATTCATAAAATGTAACCAGAGTTTGATTTCTTCCCCTTAGAGAATCTGATCCATTCAAGTGCCAAAGTTTTAAAACTGGAATGTTTTTAGAAAGAGCCTCAAATCTAACCGAAACTGCTTTTTGTAACCAAGCAATAAACTCTTGACTTGGTTGAAATGCAGAAAGATCTGGTCCCCCTATTGTGAATAGGGCAATATCAATTCCAGCCTTATATAATTCTCTTAAAAAATTATAAGATACATTCCCAAAACTTAAAGAATTAAGTGGAGCTTCTACTATTAAATTCATAATTAAAATGGAACATCTGCAAACTCATTATCATCATGAGATTGTGCTGTTTTTGTTGGGTTTTTTGGTTTTTGTGCTTCATCTGATTTTCCAGATTGAGTTTCTGAGTTATCAGATTTTCCACCACCTACATTTGAAAATCTGATGTCTTGAGCTTTTACATAAATTTTAGTTTCCTTTTTTCCGTCTTTTTCCCAAGAGTCCATGCATAGTCTTCCGTCAACAATAATTCCTTTTCCTTTCTTCAGCCATTTTTCAGCAAACTCCGCTTGCTTGTCCCAAGCTTCGACATCAATATAAAGAACTGAGTTCTTTTTGACTGAATCGTCAACTGCGATCCTGAATCTAGATACCGAAGTATCTTTTACAGACTTTGTTTCAGCGTCTTTAACTACGTTACCGATTAATAATACTTTATTATACATTTTGTATTTCTTTCTTTATTTCCTCTATGAACCTATCGTGAATATTTATACATCCTTGAATGCTGACATTTACTTTTTCGGAAATATCTTTCCAAGGCATTGTTTTGTTTTTGTCTCCAATTTTATATCTTAAATTTATAATTTTTTTAACTCTATCGTCTTTATGAGTATTGGCTAAATTAAACACTTTGTCAAGTATTTCTTTCGAAGAAATTTCGGAAAGCATTGAATCATCTGATAAATTTTCATCATCGTTGAATTCATTTATGTCAATATATTTATATTTAGTTCCCCTATTAAATAAATTTAAACATTTCCATCTTGTTTCATTGCCTAAGTATGTTGAAAATTTTGTATTTTTATTTTCATCATAATTCATTATTGCTTTATATATGGAAATATTTTTATCTTCAATTAAATCATTTTTATCTAGAAAATCACAATTATTTGGAATAACTGAATTGACCATATCTAAATATATTCCAGAATGTCTTTCGATTAGCAAATTTAAAGAATCAAGGTCAGATTCATCTTTAACTTTCTTTATAAGGGATATGTCACTTTCCATGATTCTAATTTATTTTCTAAAATTGAAATTACAAAAGATTCTACTATTTCATCAATTATTTGAGGATCTTTAGTTGTGCTCCAACATAAATCATAAGAACATTTTTCTTTCACTTTTGGAGCGTTTAACTTTTCCTCATTATTTGCTGCTTGCACAAAAGTTCCGTCCTCCAAGCTTCTTGATAAATTTAATAAAAAACCATTATTTTCCAAAACATAATCAGCTTCATTTATGTATCTTATATCAGTTATTATTGGCAAAGTCCTAGGTTCAAGATTTGAATCTAGGATTTCTATCCAGTGATCTGGATTAAAGTTTCTCCACGCTTCTCCATATCCAACAAGCAATGGTCGGATAATTTTTTTTTCTTCTTCATTTTTCGTGAAAGCATTAATGCCGAAATCACCTTCGGTCAAAAAACAAATATCTACTTTTAATTGTGTTGCTAACGCATACGTTTTAGATTTTATTCCATATTTTAATAAAATACGCTGCAAAGTTTCACCAAAAGTATCTTTCCCAGACCTTGCATAACCAGAAATTCCAATCATAAATTATACTCCAGTTGATCCAAAACCTCCAGACCTATCGGATGCAGCAAGTTCTGGAACATATTCAAAGGAAGTATTTAAAGTTTTTACAAAAACTAATTGCCCTATTTTTTCTCCAATTGAATAAATTTTGTTTTCGTTAACTTTAATTAAAAAAGAGTCATAGTGAGCAATCAAATCAATAGGTTGGTAGATATATTTAAATCTTAATTTAATTGAATCTCTATAATTAGGATCTATCAACCCAACAGAATTACATAGCACTAAATTTTTAGTGCTTATACTAGACCTAGGATAGACAAGCGTATAAATTTGTTCGTCTGAATTTCTTTTTAAGGAATCTAAAAAAATACCAGTATCATATTCAATATAGTCGATTGAAGCATAATGAGGTCCATTTTTTTGGCCGACAATTTCAACTGAAATTGCTTTTACGTCAACACCAATATCAAAAGGACTTTTTTTATCTTCCAGCCTCAAGGAATTCTTAATAAAAATTTTATTCGTCGTCATTGTCTAGAAATTTTTCTTGTTTGACCAAGATTGAATGTAAGTTGTTTGCTTCTGTATGGAAGCCCGCGTTAGCTAATATAATAGGAGAATAAAAACAAACACTTTCAAAATCTTCGTTGTACTCAATTAAATTATTGGAAAGTTTTTTTATAACAACCATACTAGATAAAGAAAAGCTTTCTTCTTTACTTAGCATTATTTTTTCAATAGCTGCCGTGGCTGCAGACTCTTCATCTTGAGCTTCTAGCACGCATTGCCAATCGGCGCTTTGGCATAGATAGAGATTTAAAATTCTATTTATTTTTCTTAGCATTTTTATATTCTATATAGAATAATGAAGTTGTCAACAAAAAAATCGTTTTATTTCGCTCACTTTGTTCGCGAGCGTCATTTGCTACGCAAACGCCGCATTATAAAAAGAAACTTATTTTTCCGAGGAACGAGGAAAATTTTACATACACTTTTACGATTTTGTCAAGCAAAAAATAAAAAAATTTTCAACCTTAAAGAACTCTTGACGGCAGAGAATTTTGGTGTAAAAACTCTTAATCTATTTTGACCTATGATATTCGATGAGCAAATTTCAAGAAAACCAAACCACTATCCGTGGACAGAAAAATTTAAAAAAGCAATGCATGACGGATTTTGGACGGACAAAGAGTTCACATTTTCTTCTGATTTGCAACAATTTAAAACTTCTTTGACAGATCAAGAAAGAGAAATAGTCGTAAGAACTCTTTCAGCAATTGGTCAAATTGAAGTCGCAGTAAAAACTTTCTGGTCAAAGCTCGGGGAAAACTTACCACAACCTTGTTTTTGTGATCTTGGATATGTTATGGCAAATGTTGAGGTCATTCATAATGATGCCTACGAGAGACTTTTGACAGTGTTAGGTCTAGACGACATCTTTGAACAAAATCTAAAATTAGATTGGATTCAAGGAAGGGTAAAGTATTTAAAAAAATACACGCATAGATTTTACAAAGACAGCAAGAAGCAATACGTGTATGCTCTAATTTTATTTACTTTGTTTGTTGAGAATGTTTCTTTATTTTCTCAATTCTACGTAATTAATTGGTTTGCTAGATTTAAAAATGTTCTTAAAGATACAGACCAACAAGTTAAGTATACTAGAAACGAAGAAACAATCCACGCTTTAGTAGGTATTAAAATAATTAATACTATTCGTGAAGAATATCCTGACCTCTTCGATCAAGATTTAGAAAACAAAATTTTAGAAGAAGCGGAGCAAGCTTTTATAGCAGAATCTAAAATTATTGATTGGATGATCAATGGAATAAAAGAACCAAATTTGAGTGCCCCAATTTTAAAAGAGCTTATAAAACAAAGGATAAATGATTCTTTAGAGCAGATTGGATTTAAGCAATTATTTAAGCTTGATGAAGGTTTACTTAAACACACAAGCTGGTTTAATGAAGAACTTTTAGCCAATAACATGGCGGACTTTTTTCACACAAGACCAACCGAATACTCAAAAAAATCTCAATCTTTTTCTGAAGAAGAATTATTTTAATATGTCAGATATTTACTGGTTAAATGAAGATTCTAGAACTTTTCTAGAGCGCGGTTACCTTTTAAAGAATGAAACTCCAGAACAAAGAATAAGAGATATCGCGGAAGCTGCAGAAAAAATTTTAAGACATTCAAAATATGGCAATCCTTCTGAATTCGAAGGTTTTGCTAATAAATTTGAATCTTACTTAAAGAAAGGTTGGTATACGCAAAGTTCTCCCATTTGGAGCAATTTCGGCAGAGAAAGGGGTCTTCCTATTTCTTGTTTTGGTTCTTATATTCCAGACACAATGGAAGGAATTTTACAAAAAGCTTCTGAAGTAGGCATAATGACAAAAGGTGGAGGTGGCACATCTGGATATTTTGGAGATGTCAGAGGCAGGGGGTCTAAAATTTCTAGCGGTGGCGAATCTACTGGATCTGTGCATTTCATGCAGATTTTTGATAAGTTGATGCAAGTTGTATCTCAAGGAAGTGTCCGCAGAGGTTCCTTCGCCGCTTACTTACCAGTTGATCATCCAGATATTGAAGAATTTTTAAAAATTAAATCTGAAGGAGATCCAATTCAAGATTTATCAATTGGCGTTTGTATATCAGACGAATGGATGAAATCTATGATTGCTGGAGATAAAGAAAAAAGAAAAATTTGGGCTTTAATAATCAAGAAAAAATTTGAATCTGGTTATCCATATATTTTCTTTTCTGATAATGCCAATAATCAAGCTCCAAAAGTTTACAGAGACAAGGGTTTAAAAATTAAGCATAGCAATCTTTGTTCTGAAATTATGCTTTCAAATGATGAAAATGAATCATTTGTTTGCAATCTTTCTTCAATGAATCTTGAAAAGTGGGATGAATGGAAAGATACTGATGCTGTTGAAACTCTTGTATTTTTCTTGGATGCTGTAATGACGGAGTTTATTAATAAAACTGAAGGAATGAAATTCATGGAGGCTCCAAGAAATTTTGCAATTAACCAAAGAGCACTCGGAATTGGTGTCGTTGGATGGCATTCACTTCTTCAGTCAAAGATGATTTCATTTGAATCAATGGATGCAAAATATTTAAATTCTGAAATCTGGAAAACCATGAGGCTTCAAGCAGAAGAAGCCACTGGCAAACTATCTGTATATTTGGGAGAACCTCCCTTGCTTAAAAAATACGGCAAAAGAAATGTAACAACACTTGCAGTAGCTCCAACTACGTCAAGTGCATTTATACTCGGCCAAGTATCTCCAAGCATTGAACCTTTAATGGATAATTATTTTGTTAAAGATTTGGCTAAATCAAGATCTTCATATAGAAATCCGTATTTAAAAAAACTGCTTCAAGAAAAGCAGATGGATAACGAAGAAGTTTGGCTTTCAATCCTTAAAAAGGGTGGAAGTGTTCAACATCTTGAGTTTCTTTCACAAAAAGAAAGAAATGTGTTCAAAACATTCAGTGAAATTTCTCAAAAAGAAATTATAATTCAAGCCTCTACAAGGCAAAGATGGATTGATCAAGGTCAAAGTTTGAACCTTAGAATTCACAAAGACACAAAACCAAAAGAAGTTAGTGAACTAATGATTTTTGCTTGGGAGCAAGGAATTAAAAGTCTTTATTATCAAAGAGGAACAAATCCAGCTCAAGAGTTATCTCGCTCTATAATGGAGTGTAAAAATTGTGAGGCATAAATTTATTTTTATAGTGTAAATAAATATCAAATGGAACTCGATTTTTCTGAAAAAATTAAAAATTTAAGAATTCTATCTGCTGAAATGCAGACTAAGAATGATAAGCCAGAAATGGCAATGAAAAATAAAAGCGTTTGTAAAATTTGCGGAATGAAATGGGGTTCCTGCGCTCATGCTTCCGACGAATCAAATATGATGGAAGAGGGACCAGAACATGAAAAGAAAGAAGGTCCAGAGGGAGAGAAAGAAGAAATGAAATCTTCTGAAAATTGTGAAGATTGCGGAAAACCAGAATCTGAATGTGAATGCGAAGATTCTGGTGATATGGAAGAATCCGATTCTGCAAAAAATAAAAAAGATAAAGAAAAAAAAGAAGAAAAAAATAAATTTCCATTCAATAAATCAAAAGCTTCTTTAGCAGAAAAAATTTCAAATATGTTAGAAGCAAAAATTAATGCTCATAATGAAAAATTTGAACAAAATATTTCGTTTGCCCAAATTAGTAAAATTTATTCTAGAGGCTTGAGCGTATTTAATACCACGCATAAACCAGGCATATCTCTGCATCAATGGGCAATTGCGAGGGTCAACTTATTTTTAAAAATGATGGGTGGAGGAAAAGTTAAAAATGAATATCTTTTACTAGATACCGATATAGCTCATGCTAGTTCAGATTCATTTGTAGAAAGCGGTTTACCATCATATGACTTTATTGATTTTTCAGATCTTGAATTTCAATTAGCCAAAATTTCTCTATTAGAAGCTGGCATAAATGAAAATGAAATGAACCTTCAGATTAGCGAATCTGAAGAAAAAAAAAAGAATAAAACTTTAAACAAACCATTTCGTTTGCCATCTGGCTCTAAGAAAAAATTTGGAGTTTATGTAAAGAATGATAAAGGCAACATAGTAATGGTCAAGTTTGGCGATCCAAACATGAGCATTAAAAGAGACGATCCCGAACGTAGAAAATCTTATAGGGCAAGACATGGATGCGATAACCCTGGTCCAAAATGGAAAGCCAATTATTGGTCATGTAAGATGTGGAGCAAAACTCCAGTCAGCAAATTAGCATCTTCTGAAAACTGTGGATGCAACTGTGGTCAATGTGACGAAGTTGATGTAGAAGATTTAGTAGAAATTGAAGGTGCAAAAAAAGGTCTTTGGGACAATATCAGAGAAAAAAAGAAAAGAATGGGTAAAAATTATAAGCCCGCAAAACCAGGAGATAAAGATCGCCCAGAGCCAGAAGCTTGGAAAAAAGCTCAAGGCGAAGAATATGATTGGGATGGAGAGGAAGAATTTAATCAAGAAGAGTTCCTTTTAGAAGATCCTTCATTAGCTACTGTAGAAATCATAGAAGATTAAATTATTATCTGAGTGATTTCCATTTATCATTCAGCATTTAATTTAAATAAACACGGGTTTACAGGATGGCAGGACTGCTTACGCAAGTCCTGCCATTTTGCTGATGAGGTGGTTGTAGCTATTAATGTTAGTACATCAACCGATGATACCGAAGATGTAGTAGAAGAAATTTTAAAAAAAGAAGCTAAATCTTGGAAAGTTGTACCCACATTTTTTGATTCTAACGATCCTTGGTTTGATGGGAAGATTAAAAATGCAGCACTTCAATCATGCACTCAAGAATTTAAATTGCAATTAGATTTAGATGAATATGTTCCAATATGGCAAAGGCCAATATGGAATAATATTTGCTTCAAGTTAAAATTTGATTCAAATATTTTTTGTTTAGCTGTTCCCTCAATTGATTTATACAAAGATTTAAATCACTACAAATCAATAAATCATAAACAATATCTTCATAAAGGATTAGCTTATAGAGCGCCTCAAATTAACGCTAGAAAACCAGATGGAACAATAAATACGTTAATGAGTGATGGATGCGATCTAGTTGATGAAAGCGGAAATTTTATTCCAACTCAAGCAATAAATAATTCACTAGAAGCTTTAGAATCAAATCAAATACCTTTTGTTGTACATTTAGGATATGTAGATTTAAATTCTAGATTAAAAAGAAATCATGAATTTTGGAATGACCACTGGCATGTTGAAGGAGGCGGACAATCACCAGCCCACACCATACACATGAAAGAAGATTTTTCTGATTTTAAATATCCTTACATAGAACACAAATTAAATTTATGACTAATTTTTTTTGCACACATCATTCTCCAGCAGTAGAAAGAAAAAAATATTTAATTCCATTTTTTGAACAAGATGAATTGAATGTAAATTGGATAGAAGATTTTTTGCCAAATTCTGAAGAAGTTTTAAACAAAAATAAAATTTTTAGCAACCATAGTGCAAACGGAATATATTTAAATAATGCAGAAATTTCTTGCTATTTAAAACATTTAAAAGCATTAAAGTTGACTTCTGAATCTAACAATAATTCGTTAATTATTGAAGATGACATAGAGATACCTAGTTTTTCATTAAAAAAATATTGTGAAGAAATTGAAAATGATTTCGTAAATCAAAATGGAGACATATTATTCATAGGATCTTTTACAAATTATGATCTACCATATGATTTTCCAAACGAAATAGTTCATGAAAAATGGATGAGAAGCAGATGCGCTCATTGTTATTTATTAACTAATAAAGCTGCACTTAAAATATATGATTTTATGTCTACAATAATTGCACCTTTAGATTGGCAAATAAATTATGCAATTGAAAAATTTAATTTAAAATGTTTTTGGTCAAAAAAACATGTAAACCAGAGAACTGAAAAAGGTTTAATTCCATCTCTTTTAAGATGAAAAAAATATTAGTTTATACAGTTTCTGATTTTAAACCATATTCGCTGCAATGCATAGAATTAATGCTCTCATGCTTTGAAAGCAAAAATTTTGATTTTAAAATTGTAACCAACAATATTCAATACAAAGATTATGAAGACATAATTTTTGATGATTCTAAATATTCTTATGTTGGATTTTTAAAATATTCAGAAAATATTCCAGATGAATATGATCAATACATATATTTAGATTCAGATATTTTATATTTTGGAAATGTTAATGAATTATTTTCAGACAAAGAATATTCATGCGTAGTTGAAGATTTACCAATGACAAACGAATGGTTTTTATATAAAAATCACGACAACCAATACCTAAATAATATAAAAAAACTAAATGGATTTAACGCTGGAACTTTTTCATTTAAAAATATTTCTTTTTTATCAAAAATAAGACAAGCATTCAAGCCTTATATAACGCAAGATGTTCACTCAGATGCAAGACTTGAACAATCAAGTTTTAATTTTGCTTTAAGCAATGAAATAAATTTTGATATCAATAATACTAAAGATTTAACTCCAATAACTCAACTATTTGCAGACATTAATCCATATAACAATAATAAAAAATTATATCATTTTTGCGGATTTTCAAACGAAATGGGTTCCAAATTTTTTAAAATGAAAAGTTTTTATGATAACTACGCGAGACGAAATTAATTTAATTTTAAAAGAAAACAGCATAGGATGTGAATTAGGGGTATTCAAAGGAGAATTTTCAGAAATTTTGTTAAAAACAAATAAATTTTCCAAACTTTACTTGGTAGATTTATTTAGTGGAATAATTGAATCTGGAGATAAATATGGCAACAATGTTGAGTTTAGATCTGGAGAAGATTTATATAATATTGTTTCAAATAAGTTTTCCGAAATAGCATCCATTGAAGTAGTAAAAAAAGATTCTGTTTCATTTCTACAATCTTTTCCAGACAATTATTTTGATTTTATTTATATAGATACAACTCATCAATATGAGCAAACAAAAATTGAGTTAATAACTTCTTTAAAAAAGATAAAACGAAGTGGAATAATCTCTGGTCACGACTATAATATACATAGATTTTATGAAGTTGTTAAAGCGGTAGATGAATTTGCATCTGAATTTAATTTAAAATTAAACTTAACCTCAAAAGATAATTTAGAAACATTTTATTTTATAAATGAATAATATTTTTAACAAAGTAAAACATTTAACTCTTTTGCAATATGAAAGAGTTATTGCAAATATAGAAGCTATTGATCACGTAATAAATAATGATATTGAAGGAGATATTGTTGAAATAGGAGTCTATAAAGGCGGAAGCGCATTATCAATGATGCTTAGATTACAAGAAAAAAATATTTTAAATAAAATAATTCATTTGTACGACACATTTGAAGGAATGACTGAAAGCTCTATTTATGATGTTGATTTGAATAATGTAAATGCGCAAGATGCCTTTGATATGTATTTGTGCAAATGTGATTTAGATTCGGTTGTCAATAATATAAAATCAAATACATCATATCCACAAGATTTTATAAAATACCATATCGGAGATATATTAAAAACTAAATTTATACCTGAAAAAATTTCCTTTTTAAGATTGGATACAGATTGGTACGAAAGCACAAAATTTGAACTTGATAATTTTTTTGATAAAGTTTCGCAAAATGGAGTAATTATAGTAGATGACTATGGACATTGGAAAGGTTGCAAAAAAGCTGTTGACGAATTTTTAGAAAAACATCCAGAAATAGAATTAGAAAAAATAGATTATACTGGAGTAAGATTTTATAAAAAATGAAAAAAGCATTAATAACTGGAATTACTGGACAAGACGGTAGTTTAATGGCAGATTATTTGCTTAATAATTTTGAAGATATTGAAGTGTATGGAGCGCACAGAAGATTGAGCGTTCCAAACCATGAAAACATAAAACACTTAGTAAATAATCCAAGGTTTAAAAAAATTGAAATAAATTGCGCCGATCAATTTTCGGTTACAAATGCAATTTCTTTAATTAAACCAGATTATTATATTAATTTTGCAGCAAATTCTTTTGTTGGTGGTAGCTGGAATTGTCCAGTGGAGCATATGGAAACTAACGCAATGTCAGTTCTTTACGCTCTAGAGGCTATTAGAAAAAATTTTCCAAATTGCAAATTTTACAACGCAGGAAGTTCAGAACAATTTGGAGATGTTGATTATGTGCCGCAAGATATTAAGCATCCATTTAAACCAAGATCTCCATATGGAGTATCTAAATGCGCAGCTCATCATGTAGTAAAAGTATGGAGAGAGTCGTATAATTTATATGCCGTTCAAGGAATATTATTTAATCACGAAGGCGTTAGAAGGGGAGAGGAATTTGTTACAAGAAAAATAACAAAAAATGTAGCAAGAATCTCAAAATCAATTAGTAATGATAGTTCTTTTGAACCCTTGGAGCTTGGAAATATTAATTCAAAAAGAGATTGGAGTGATGCTGAAGATTTTGTTAGGGGAGTTTGGTTAATGTTAAATCAAGATAATCCCAAAGATTATGTTCTCGCTTCGAATGAAACGCACACAGTAAAAGAATTTGTAGAATTATCTTTTAAATTTGCTGGAATAGAAGGCAGATGGGATGGAGAAGGCATTAATGAAAAATTTTTACTGAAAAAGTATAAAGATGAAAAATATTTTTATCAAGACGAGCCAGTTTTAATGAAGATTAATTCAAATTTTTACAGACCAGCTGAAGTTGATTTACTATGGGGAGACTCTTCAGAAGCTCAAAAAGAGTTAGGATGGAGACTCCAAACTTCTTTTGAAAATCTTGTTAAAAAAATGACCTTAAATGATCTTGACAAATTTTCAAAAGTTTAGTAAGCTTTCTTGATGTCGAGAAAGAAAATTAAGCAAAGTTTAAATAAAAAAACTTTGCTTAAAAAATTTGTGAATATTCCAGAAAAAGGTTCTCGCCTTTTTTACATGAAAGAAATGACTCTTCTGAATTCTCTTATAGAAAGATATTCAGAAGAGTTTGTTTTAGCACTGAAACTTCCTAAGAAATATGATAGCATGGCTATCATTGTATGTGAAGCTTACAAAGAACAGATTGATAGAAAATTCAAAGACTTCACATATAGGACAGATCATACTAAGTATGATGAGATAATTCTATCTGAAGAAAAACTTGGAGAAGATTTTAATTTAATAAATAAACCAAAAACCATAAGACATTTTTTAAATGGCTAAGAAAAAAGAAGATTCTGAAGTTTTATCGTCAAAAGATATTCTTTCTTCATTTTTGAAGAATAACAAAGAAGATCATTATAATTTTGAACAAGATAATGATTACAAGGTATCTAGTGGATCTTTACAGTTAGACATCCAACTCGGGGGCGGGTTTGGTCCAGGTCTTCATAGATTTTGCGGAATTAACGAAGGCGGAAAAACAAGCGCAGCATTAGAAGTTATGAAGAATTTTCTTCGTACTGTTCCAAATGCAAAAGGCTTTTATATTAAAGCTGAAGGTCGTCTTTCAAACGAAATGAAAGAAAGATCTGGAGTTAAATTTACAACAAGCGCAGAAGATTGGGACTATGGCACTTGCTTTGTATTTGAGAGTAATATTTATGAGACAGTTGTAGATGCGATGAGAAATCTCGTAGCTAATAATGACGAGTCAGTAAAATATTATTTTCTTTTAGATGCTGTTGACGGCTTGATTACAAAAGGAGATTTAGACAAGACTTTTGAAGACTCCAATAAGGTCGCTGGAGGGGCTGTAATAGCCGCAAACTTTATGAAGCGTATGTCCATAGCCTTAGCCAAAAGAGGGCATATGGCAGTCTTCGTATCGCAAGTACGAGCCGATATTAAATTAGATCCATACACAAAAGCTCCAATCAGACAAACTTCAGCAACTGGTGGAAACGCTTTATTGCATTTTGCAAATTGGATTCTTGAATTTGAACCTAGATTTAATGGAGATTTAATTTTGCAAGATACAAACAATAAAAAAATTGACCTAGAAAAAAATCCAGTCATTGGACATTGGGCAAAAGTTACAGTTAAAAAATCTCCAAATGAAAAAACAAATCTTCAAATTCCATATCCAATTAGATATGGAAGAAAGAATGGAACTTCTATTTGGGTCGAAAAAGAACTTGTAGATCTTTTGTACGCTTGGGAGTTCATGAATAAATCTGGAGCGTGGGTGAAACCTTCAGAAGATTTTTTAGAACTAATTAAAGAATTAAATATTGAAACTCCAGAAAGCTTCCAAGGAGAAAAAGCAGTATTTAAATTTATAGAAGATAATCCAAACTTAATTAAATTCTTGACAAACTATTTCAAGAACTCAATAAATGAAATTCAAAACTCTTGATGGAAAAGAGAGAACTTTACGAAATGCAAAATCGTACATAATTAATTGGGATAAAAAAAGTAGAAGCAAATTTCAGTTTGACGTTAAAAAGTTTCTAAAAAAATACTGGCAAGAAGATGTAGTTTTTGAAGAGGTTAAAGTTGTTGGAACTAGATTAACTTTAGATTTTTTAAATGCTACAAAAAAGGTAGCAATAGAAGTTCAAGGTCATCAACACTTCAGTTATGTGAAGTTTTTCCACGGAAATAGAATAAACTATCTTAATCAAATTAAAAGAGATTATAAAAAAATTGAATTTTGCGAATTAAATGGCATTAAATTAGTTGAAATTTATCCAAAAGATGAACTTTCAAAAGATCTCTTTGAAAGATTCGGAGTTAACCTTTAATTGTGTAAATCATTTAAATGAGAAAAAGAAAACTTAAATTTCAAAAATTTGAAATTCCAGATTCTTTTTTAGATCAAATTTACGAACTGTCTGGAGATGCAAATAAAAATAAAGGATATTTTCTTTGTTTTATAGATGAAAATGGCAATTGCCAAATAAGACATAAGTATGATTCGCAAGTTTCAGAATTTGCAATTAATAAATTAATAGAAATTTATACAACACAAAGGCAAGACGCGCACTTAATCCAATCTATTGAAGACGATTTCACTGGAGAGAATGAAGAAGATGATTGACAAGCCTTTGCTCATAAGCTAAAATTCACGAATGATCTATTCGTATGAGCTAGAAAAACAACTTTTAGCTGGACTAATAAAGAATCCAAACTCTTTCATTGACATTTGCTCCTTCGTCAATGAAAGAGATTTTTATTGCGAAGATACAAGTTTAAATAAAACTATTTTTACTATTATCAAGCAAGCCATAGAAAACGCTGAAGATGTAGACGACGTTATTATAGCGCAAAGAGTTCAGTCTTTAGGTTTATCTTTTGAGGATAATATTAATGTAGCAGACTATATTAAATCTTTAGCTTTAAGAAAAATTTCAGATAATTCTACAGTTAAGGCAGCTAAAGAATTAAAGAAGTACACAATCAGAAGAGAGATTCACGAATCTTCTTTGGAAGTTTCAAAGAGGATGAAGTCAATGCCTCCTGAAAGTTCTTATCTGGACATTGTAAGTACTGCTGATAAAATATATAATTCAAAAATAAATCATTATGAAACTGGAGTAGATCTTCCAGAAAACATATATGATGATATGGAATATGCCATAGAACAGCTTGGAAATAATCCAGTTACTGAATTTGGTATGATGGGACCACATAAAAAGCTAAATGAAATATTTGGTTCTTTATGTAGACCTGGAAATATAACTGTTGTAGTTGCTAGATCTGGAGTTGGGAAAACACAATTTTGCATGGATTATGCAACCAAAGTTGCAGCGACCTATGATGTACCAGTGCTACATTTCGATAACGGAGAAATGAGCAAAGAAGAATTGATGTTTAGACAATGCGCGGCTTTAAGTGGAGTTCCAATGCATTTATTAGAGAGCGGCAATTGGAGAAAAGCTGGAATAGAAACAGTCAATAAAGTTAGAGCGGTTTGGCCAAAGGTTAAAAATTTAAAACTACATTATTATAATGTAGGTGGCATGGATGTTGATTCAATGATTAACGTCTTAAAAAGATTCTATTACTCGACAGTTGGCAGGGGAAACAGGATGCTTTTTAGCTTCGACTACATCAAAACAACATCAGAAAGAAGCGATAAAAATGAATGGCAGCTAGTTGGAGAAATGGTTGATAAGTTTAAAAAATGCATTCAAAAAGAAATGCTAGTTGACAACAAACCAATCATCCCAATGATCACCAGCGTCCAAAGTAATAGAAGCGGAATTACTAATAATAGAAATTCAGCAAACATTGTTGACGACGAAAGTATTGTATCTCTTTCAGATAGGATCATTCAATTTTGTTCTCACATGTTTATTCTTAGAAAGAAGACGCTTGACGAAGTTCAAGATGAGGGCAATCAATTTGGAACTCATAAATTTATTCCAATCAAGCATAGGCACTTAGGATCAGATATTGCAGGTGCGCTTGAGCCAGTTTTAGTTGGAGATACTTTGAGAAAGAATTTTATAAATCTTGAGTTTAAGAATTTTAATATAACTGAAAAGGGAGACTTGAGAGATATTGTCGCATTCCAAAATGGACAAGAGCAATTGGAAACCGCAAATAGAAGAAATACAATTCCAGACTTCGATGAGAACTAAAATAGAGTCTTCGCTGATTGAACTTGGTTATCAATTAAAAGATTTCGGTAATCATTGGAGGGCAAATGCGGTTTACAGAAATGGAAATAATCCTTCGGCCTTAATGATATATAAGGACACTGGGGTGTGGAGGGATTTTGTCGAAAACAAAACTCCAATGCCATTCAGAAAGCTTGTGGAGCTTACTCTTAATACTAAAGATATTAATGTAATAAGTAAATATATTGATTTACAAAATTCTTCAGAGTTTGAGGATAAAAATTATAAAAAAGAAATTTTAGAAATGGAAAGAATTTATCCAAACGAATGTCTTAAAAAATTATTTCCAAATTTCTCTTTTTACGAAAAAAGGGGCATTGACGAATCAGTTCAAAAGATGTATAAATGCGGACTGGCTTCCGCTGGAAAAATGTATAGAAGAATTGTTTTTCCAATTTACAATGATAACTCACAAATTTTTGGCTTTAGCGGAAGAAAAGTTGATGACAACACTGATACTCCAAAATGGAAACATATCGGCCTTAAATCAAATTGGATTTATCCAGCGATGATTCCAGACTTTCCAGAAATACTTGATGAAGTTATTTTAGTTGAGAGTATTGGCGATAGCATGGCTTTGACTCAGAATGAAATTACAAACAATCTAGTAATGTTCGGCCTAGATTGCAGTCCAAAATTATTAAACTTTCTTGTATCAAGAAATTTAAAGCAAATCACTATTTCAACAAACAATGACGCCGAGTCATCTATTAACAGAGGTTTGATTGCTGCGATTAAAGTTTTAATAAAATTATCTTCTTTTTTTGATCTTGATATAATTAAGATTAAGCCTCCACTGATGAATGATTTTGGAGACATGCAGAATTTAAAAGATCCAAATATTTTTGATCAATGGAAAAAGAGTGAGTCATTATCAATTGAAGATATATTAAAAATAGTTAAAGAAAATACTTCGGAATTTAACAAAGCAAAATTAAATAAATTTCTTAAAAAATGTCAGAACGAGTAACCTTATCTGCAAGTAGAATTAAAACCGCTCAATCTTGTTCTTGGCTATATTGGGCTAAGTATAAGCTAAAACTGCCAGATAAGGGCAACGAGGGTTCTTCAAGAGGCACTGTTTGCCATGAAGTATTTGAGCTTCTTGGAGACAAGAAGTATAAAAAAGATTTTGATAAAATTATTGAAAAACAAGACATCTTTGCCAGCAAGAAAGTAAAAGAACTTGTATTAACTTTAGCTGTAGAAGAAGGAGTTGGAGATGATACAAACTTAAATTTAATTAAGGCAATGACATTAAACGGCCTTAATTACGATTTCTTTGGTGAAGAGTTCGGCAAACTCACCGAAGAATTTTCTGAAAAAGATTTTGATTTTGACGTACAAGATGAAAATTTAAATTATAAAATAAAAGGATTCATAGACAAACTTTTTATTTATGGTGATAAAGCAATTATTAGAGATTTTAAATCAAGCAAAGAAGTCTTTAAAGGAAAAGATTTGCAAGATAATATGCAAGATTTAATGTACACTCTTGCAGTTAAAAAAATGTTCCCAAAAATTAAAGAGCTTTACTCTGAATTTTTATTTTTAAAATTCAATTTGCGCGATAAAGGCTGCATTAAAATGCCAAGCATTGGCGAAGAAGAATTAAAAGGTTTTGAGCAATATCTAACGCATGTGCAGGCATATTTAGATAATTTTTCTGAAAAAACTGCTGTGTCTAATATGGCTGCAAAAGCAGATTATCCAAAAGATAATTCTTTTGGCGGACCACTGATGTGCGGCAAAGCCAAAAAGGGAGAATTAAAAAAAGATGGAACTCCAGCTTGGTGCTGTCCAGCAAAATTTGATATTAAGTATTATCAAATTAAAGACAATGAAGGAAAAATAATTGACTCTTGTTTTATTGCTGACTTGAGCGAGTATACAAAAAAATACAAAGACAAAGACGTTAAGTTTGATTTATACGAATATAAAGGATGTCCAGCTTTTAATAAATAAAACTTGAACGCTACACCGACAAAGTGTAGCGTTCTTATTTAGTTTCTTGACAATCCTAGTTTATCAGATATAGTTTATGGAAATGCTTCCATTATTTAAATCAAATTACTCAATAGGAAAAAGCATTTTGACTCTTGACATGCCTGAAGATAATCCAGATCAATCGGCATCAGATTCAATATTGCAGATTGCTAAAGACAATAATTTAAGTCAAATCGTTCTTGTTGAAGACTCAATGATTGGCTTCATGGAGGCTCATAAAGCCTGCACTAAACTTAATATACAATTAATCTTTGGATTAAGAATTAACTGTTGCAACGATACTTCAGAAGAAAATAAAGAAACATCAAAACACAAAATCATAATTTTCGCAAAAAATGACAATGGATGCAGACTACTTAACAAAATTTATTCTAATGCTTTTTGTAATCACTCAGGCTTCGTTGATTGCAAATACTTGGCTTCAATTTGGAGAGACTTCGACTTACGATTGGGAATACCTTTTTACGATTCTTTTATTTACAACAATAATTTTTTGTTCTCCAATTGCATCCCAAATTTTTGTTTTACAGAGCCAATTTATTTCACTGAATGCAATAATCTTCCTTTTGATGAATCACTCAGAAAATTGGTATGCGCCCATTCAAAGACGACCATCTTATCAAAGACGATTCTTTACTCTTTAAAGAAAGACGTATTTGCTTTTCAAACGTATAAATGCATAACAAATCGTTCTTTTGGTAAGGAACAATCTTTATCGAGTCCAAACTTAAATCATTTCGGTTCAGACGAATTTTGTTGGGAAAGCTTTAAAGAAAATGAACGACTTATTAAGATTTAATTACGAGCAAAAATATCTTATTGTAGATACTGAGACCGACGGCCTTAATCTTGTAAATACAAAACCTTGGCAAGTATCTTGGATAACTGCAAAAGGCAAACAAATAAAATCAAAACATGATCACTTTTTAAAGTGGGACGAATTAAATGTTTCTGCTGGAGCGGCAAGAGTCACAGGTTTTGAATATGAGTCATACATAAGAAAAGCGGAAGATCCACTAAAAGTACTAAATGAATTTTGGGAAATCTTATCAGATCCGTCTTACATTATAATAGGCCAAAATTTTTTAGGATTTGATGTTTATGCAATTAATTCTTGGAGAAAATGGTGTGGATTAAAGCCAGACTTTTCCTATGTTGAAAGAGTTATTGATACTCGAAGTTTAGCGATGGCAATTGGAATTGGTCATAAAGAAATAACCAAAGGTGATATTCATTCTCAATATCGGTTTTTAAATTACAGAGATAAAAAAATAAAATCCAGCCAAGGATATTTATTAAAACAATATAACATTGACCACGACCCGTCAAAGTTGCATAATGCTCTATACGATATTGAAATGACTTTTAAAATTTTCTGGCAGCAAATTCAACAGATAGATATTTAATATGTTCGATATTTCTGAGTTTAAAAAATATGAAATGCCAACTGCCGCTGGCGTTTTATTGCCTAAAATCATTATTGAAAAAAAATATTATGATTTATTAAACATTCCCGAAACTACATCTAATTTTGATTTTTTAAGACACTTGTCACATAAAGGAGTAAAAGATAAAGGCATAGATAGATTGCCAAATAAACAGGTTTATTATGACAGAGCAAAATTTGAATTATCAATTCTTAACGATCTGGGATTTATTGATTATATCTTGCTTAACTGGGATATCCTCAAGTATTGTCATGAAAATGATATACCTACTGGACCAGGCCGTGGGAGTGCTGCTGGTTCTCTTATACTTTTCCTTATTGGAGTAACTAAAGTAGATCCAATTAAACACGATCTTTACTTTGAAAGATTTGTATCTAAAAGCAGGGCAAGAAAAATTGTTCACGATGGGATCACTTATCTCGATGGATCTTTATTAGCAGATGTCGATAACGACATCAGCTATGAACGACGCAAAGAAGTCATTCAATTTATTGAGAAAAAATATGCAGGAAAGACTTGTAAAATTTTAACTATGAATACTCTTAGTGCGAAACTTTGCATTAAAGAGTGCGGAAAAATAGTTGAAGAATTAGATGAGGCAACAGTAAACCAAATTAGCGATTTAATTCCTAAAAAATTTGGTAAAGTAGCTCCATTATCTGAAGCTTACAAGGATGTAGATAAATTTAGAGAATTTGCGGATAAATATCCAAGAGTTTATGAAATAGCAAAAAAGCTAGAAAATTTAAATAAAAACACTGGAGTTCACCCATCTGGTATTGCAATCTCCCATCATGAGATAAATGAAATCATGCCAGTCCAAAAAACTGGAGATGGAGATTTGGTTTCTGGATATGACATGAATAATGTCGCAGAACTAACTGTTAAATTTGATATTCTTGGATTAAGAACTCTTTCAGTAATTTATGACGTTTGCAAACAAACGGGGATAGACATTTCTAAAGTAGATTTAAATTCAGAATTAATTTATCAAAATCTACAGTCAATTAATACTCCTCAAGGACTATTTCAAATTGAAGCAGATACAAACTTTAGAGTATGTCAAAAAGTAAAACCAAAGAGTTTAGAAGAGTTATCTGCTGTAGTCGCAATCGCAAGACCTGGAGCCATTGAATTTTTAGATAATTATGCTAGATACGTGGAAACGTCAGACTTCCAAAGCGTAAATCCATTTTTTGATGATGTTCTTTCTTACACAGGAGGAATTCCACTATACCAAGAACAGTTAATGAAAATGGCTGTAAAGGTTGGATTTACTCTTGATGAAGCAGAACAATTAAGAAGAATTGTAGGAAAGAAAAAAGTTGATCAAATTGAAGCTTGGAAACAAAAAATTGAAGACAAGATTGCAGAAAATAAATTAGATAAAGAAATCGGAGAAATTCTTTGGAAAGTTGCAGAAGATAGCGCAAACTATTCTTTCAATAAATCGCATAGTATATCGTATGCAATTCTTGCTGCTTGGACTATTTATTTAAAATTCAATCATCCACAAGAATTCTTTTTGAGTTTATTGAAATCAACTCAGTTCGAACCAGATCCTCATGAAGTTATTGCAAATATTTCAAAAGAGCTTCCATATTTCAATATTGCTTTATTGCAGCCAGATCTTTCAAAATCTGATATTGATTTCACAATTCAAGGCAAAAATATTAGATATGGTTTAAATGCAATAAAAGGCGTCTCAACAAAAGTTCTAGAATCTTTGTTGGAATTTAGACAAGGATCTTTTGCAAATAAATATGAAATATTTATGACCGCAAAAGAGTGTGGACTTAATATAGGCGTATTATCAGCACTTATTCAAGCTGGAACCTTAGATAGCTTTTCTAAAGAAAGGTGCAGGCTTGTTCTTGAAGCTCAGACATTCAACATTCTTACAGATAGAGAAAAGCTTCAATTTATAAATATTGGATCAAATTATAATTATGATATTTTGAATTCAATTAAAGATGCAACAAAAAATAATTTGATAGGAGATGACAATAAAAAAATAATGTCAGAAAAAAGATTCGAGACATTTAAAAAGAAATACTTTCCCTATAAAGAAATTTACGAAAAAAATGTACAGCATGAAAAATTTGCGAACTGGTATTTTGAAAAGAAACTTTTAGGTTATTCTTATTCTTATAATATTCGAGAAATTTTTAAAGACAACGAAGACAATAGATTCACTTCTACTTTAGAATTTAATTCTAGTGAAAATAATACAAATTTAAGAATTGTTGGATGGGTTTCAGAGTCAGAAAAAAGAACAAGCAGAAACAATAATAAATATTTAAAAGTTTCTTTGCAGGATGAACTTGGAAATATCAATGCAATGCTTATGGACGGCAGAGATCAGAAAATGACAAATTATTTTGAGAATGGCGGGTCTATTCCAAAGAAAGATAGCATTGTAGTCTTGACTGGAAGGAAATCAAATGACACAATGTTTCTGGACAATATCTTCATCTTGGATGAAAAGATATACATGAAACTATCAGAATTAAAGTAGTGTAAAATAAAGAGATGCAAGATTACAATTTAGTACCTCGCGCCAAAAAAACTTTAGAACTCGCAGTAGAAATTGCTGCAAAAAACAAACATGAAAAAGTAAATTGCTCTCATATTTTAGCTGCAGCCTTAGACACATGCACGCTCCAATTAAAAAGCGCGTTAGATAGTTTTGATATAAATATTGAAAACTTAAAAAAATCTTTAACAATTGAGTTTCCTTTAAAAAATCCAGATTATTTTAAAAAGGCAAAAAATGAATCACACTGGTCGAAAGATGCAAATGATATTTTAAAATATGCACACGATCTATCTTGTGAATTAGATCAGCATTTTATTGGACTGGAGCATATTTTTTATTGCATATTAACTGAAAGCGAGGAGACAGTAAAATTTTTAGAACAAAAAGGAATCAAAACTTCTCAACTTGCAGAAATTGTTTTAACAATTATTGAGAGTAAAGATGAAATTCCTTTATCAAAAAAAGATAAAGAAGTTAAATCAGATGACATCAATGAAAAATTTACATCAAAATATTGCCATAATTTAAATAAGTTAGTTGAAAATGAATCTTTCAAAATAGAATCAAGAGATCCAGAAATAAGCAAATTAATTGAAATTTTATCATGCAAAATTAAAAACAATGCAATTTTAGTTGGAGATCCTGGAACTGGCAAAACTGCAATCGTAGAAGGATTAGCTCAAAGAATAAATACTTTAAATTGTCCTGTTTATTTTTCTGGCTTTAAAATCTATTCGTTAGATTTAGGCTTAATGGTTGCTGGAACAAAATATAGAGGTCAGTTCGAAGAAAGATTTAAAGGTCTAATAGAAGAACTTAAAAAAGACTCTGAGGCTATTCTTTTTATTGATGAAATCCATTCTATAGTTGGAGCAGGATCTTCGGAGGGAACTTTAGATTTGGCTAATATGATTAAACCTGCTCTTGCTAGAGGTGAAATTAAATGCATTGGCGCAACTACACACGCTGAATATAAAAAATATTTTGAAAAAGATGCCGCCCTAAATAGAAGGTTTCAATTAATTTCAATAGAAGAACCTTCCAAAAAGCAGACATTTGAAATTTTAAAAGTTGCAAAAAAGAACTATGAAATTTTTCATGGCGTCACTTATGATGATTCAATTATTCAAAATATAATTGATTTAGCTGAAAAGTATTTACCTTATAGAAGATTTCCAGATAAAGCTTTTGATATTTTAGATCGAATTGGCGCAAACGGAAAAATAGAAAAATTTAAAGTTCCAGAAGAAATTAAAAATGAAGAAATTAACATCTTTTCTTTTGTAGAAAAAGAAGATATGGACAAAAAAAAGAATAAAGAAAAATGCGAAAAAATGCTATGTGATTTCTTGGATAAAAGGAATGAGTGGCTCAAAAATACAAGTGAAAAAATGCTTGAGATAAATGAAGCGCATTTGGTAGATGTTATTTCTAAAATAAGCGGACTCGACTCTTCAAAAATAGAATCTAAAAATAAATCATTTTTATCTTTGAAAGAAGAGATGGAGTCTAAAATTTTTGATCAATCTGAATGCATAGATAAAATCTATAATGTTTTATTGTGCGCAAAAGCAGGAATTAAAACATCTAAAAAAACTTTAGCTAATTTTTTATTTGTTGGTTCAACTGGAGTAGGCAAAACTTACACAGCAAAAATAATTGCTGAAAAATTTTACAATAAACCAAATTCATTTTTACAAATTGACATGGCTGAGTATATTGAAAAAAATTCAATATCAAAATTACTTGGAACAAGTGCTGGATACGTAGGTTATGAAGAAGGTGGATTGCTTTCAGAATTTGTTAGGAACAATCCAAATTCAGTTATACTTTTTGATGAAGTAGAAAAAGCTCATCCAGAAGTTGTAAATATCCTTCTTAAAATAATGGATGAAGGAGTCATTACAGACAACTTTAATAGAAAGATTGATTTTACAAATTCAATAATCATAATGACTGGCAACATAGGAGCAGAATTTGAAACCAGCAGATCAATGGGATTTATTGAAAATAAGACTAGCGAAAATAGAAGCTCTGAATATATCAGCTCAATTAAAAAACAATTTAAGCCAGAATTAATTTCGCGAATTGATGAGATTATTATTTTTAACAATAAATTCTCAAAAGAAGGTCTATCGAGAATGATTCAAGCTTCTTTGAATGAAATAGAAAAATCTTTATCTGAAAAAAATATTAAATTAAATTGCCAAGAACAAACAAAAGATTTTCTCTATGAATTAGCCAGCAAAGAATCAAGCAACGCAAGAAACATCCAAAAAATATTAAGAAATAAATTTGAACTTCCATTATGCGAGTTCATTGTTTCAAATGAAAATATTTCAGAAATTTCAATAAAAGTTGTTGACAATAATATTGTTTTCAATTAGTATATATCAACCATGAAGACTACTTCTAAAACTAATACAACTACCAGCTTGATCCAAAACATTGCAAATACAAAGGGTCGCTTCTTCGGCCTTTATCTAAGAAACGGAGAGGTATTGAATGCTCAATATCGCTCACAGACTAATTCGTATATTACTGTATATGATCGTACAGCTCGTTCTGTAAGAAAGGTTCGTAAGTCTAGCGTTGCTAGTGCAACGGTTTAAGTTTAAAAACCCAAAATTAAACCCCACCGAGAAATTGGTGGGGTTTTCGTTTATATGGAAGACACTCTAAAAATTTCTATTTGCTCTGAAAAAAATTATATTAAGAAAATTTTAAACGATATAACCATAAAAGTAATCGGCCTTGAAATTGATTCTATTATAAAAATTGAAATTACACCTTTTTCAACAAAATGTATTGTTAATATAAACTCTAATCTTCTTTATATAAAATATTCAAGTTCATTTTTTTATATTTACAAGGATTATGATGTTAACTGGATATTACAAGATTTAGACATTTCTTTAATTCCAGTGCAAAAAGGTTTCATTGAACACGAAAAATTGTATTTTTCTATATATAAATATGATGCACTCAATATGCTCAAAGAAGATTTTTCTTCTATTAATATAGCCAATACAAACTTAAATATACGCAAGTTTCATCAGTTAAAAATTACAGAAAATAAAAATATAGAGCAGCATAAAAGTTTTTTCAAAAAGAAATTTAATTTTATTAACTTTTATTCCTTTTTCAAAAATTGCGAAAATAATTTTACTGATTTGGCAAGCTGTTATGCAGAAATATACGAAAAAAATATTTTTGTTTTTAGAAAAACAAAAGCTATCGAAGGAAACACTTTGGTGCATGGAAATCTAAACGCGGAAAATATTTTAATTGAAAATAAAAATATTATTTTTTTAGACTTTGAAAATTGTTTTTACGGAAATTCTATAATTGATTTTGCTATTTTTTATATTAATTCTTTTTTTAAAAAGAATAAATTTATTTCAGAAATTTCTGAATTTTATCCAGACCAAATGGATAATTTATCTGATATTTACGACTTGTGTCTTTTAAGAAAATGTTTAGATTTTATAGAAAACATAACACTTTTTCAGGCAACGAAAAATTTTTCTTCAAAAGATCAAATAAGCAATTTTATTTTATCGTTAAATTATTTTAACGATATTAAAGAAATAAATTCTATATATGATTCTATATTAAATATAATTAATCGTTCCAGTGTTTAATTAATTGAGCTATTTTCATGCAAGTATAAATTAACGCTGCAGCTACACCAGCGACTCTTAAAAAACCTTCTAGATTACTTAGCGAAAGAACTAAAGCGGCCATATTAATAGAACCGACCTTTACCATTTCTTCTATGTGATCCATGTGTATTTTTACACTTATTATTTTATCATTCATAAAATGAAGAATATTATTTTTCAAGTTAACGGTGGCATCGGAAAGTCGATTATGGCTACAGCTGTTTGCCGAGCAATCAAAAAGGCTTATCCAGATTACAACTTGATTGTATTGAGCGGATATCCAGAAGTTTTTATTGGAAATCCCAATATATTTAGATTCTACAGATCTGGAATGGCTCCATATTTGTATGAAGACTTTGTAAAAGGCGAAGGCACGCTTTTTATGTGCGATGAGCCATATTTGGCTAAAGGATACCTAAATAGAACAAAACACCTCACAGAGGCTTGGTGTGACGTTTTAGGGGTAAAATATGATGGACCCAAGCCAGACTTATATCTAAATCCAATTGAAATTAATAAAACAAGATTTCAAGCGCCAAATAATAAACCAGTTTTAATTTTCCAACCTTTCGGAGGAGGAAGTAAAGAAGTGCAATACAGCTGGAATAGAGATATTCCACCTCATCAAGCTCAAATTCTAGCAAACACACTTTCTCAAAAATATCACATTTTGCAATTCTGCAGAGAAGATCAAATTAAGTTACAAAATGTTCAACATATTCACGCTCCTTTTAGGGACATGTTTGGTCTTATTGCTAACTCGCAAGCTAGACTAGGAATTGACAGCTTCATGCAACATACTGCTGCAGCTTTTGGCTTGACAACTACAGTAGCATGGATTACAAATAAACCAGTAACCTTTGGTTACAAAACAAATAAAAACGTACTACCAGATCCAAAGTTAAGAATTGTAAACTCAAACAATGTAGAAGGCTATATCGAACAATATGACTTTTCTGGTCACAGAGTTCATGATTATCCTTATGCAACGCCAGATGTTTTTGATCTTAACGATATTATAAAAACCCTATAATGAGCGCAGTTGAACCCACAAAGACAGTAGCTAGTTACATTGAACTTGCCCCAATCATTGAGGCAATGCGAACAAATAACGATAGAAGACCAAAAAATGCACTACCAATTGACACCGAAGGAACAATTCAATCAAACGCAGATCCAATTCCAGAAGTAACATTATATAATGCACATGGTCTTTTAACAAAGACAAACCCAAATAGTTTATTGGGAATAGCTTAGTCTTTTTAAAAAAAAAAAACCCCACTGGAAACAGTGGGGTTTTTGTTTTGAATTAATATTATTGACAGCTTCCACTATTCGGAGCGCCAGCAACACCATCTGTAAACAATGTGCAACTAGAAGTATCTTGGGTGACATAACTTCCATTAACAGTAGTATCTATAGATCCATTAGAATAATAACCATTTGAATAAGCGCCGCTTGCTATAGTTGATACGCCATCAGAAAACGTATAATATGAAGAGTTATTTTGTACTGCAATTGGGGTGGCCGAATCGTAAGTTCCATCAATTGCGCCATTTGCAAAATAACCATTTGAATAAGCTCCACTTGCTAGTGTTGCGCTACCAGATGCAAATGTATAATAAAGATTATCATCGTTAGCGGCAAGTGGCGTATTTGAACTATAGGCTCCATCTAAAACTCCGTTATTATAATAACCAACTGAATAAACACCTGTTGCCAAAGTCGCTACGCCATCAGAAAAAGTGTAGTACGAGGCGCTATCTTGAACTGCAATTGGCACAGCGGAATCGTAAGTTCCGTCAATTGAGCCATTTGCGTAATATCCATTTGAGTAAGCGTCACTTGCAGCAGTTCCAACGCCATCAGAAAAAGTATAATATAAGCTATTGTCTTGCGCTTGAATTGGGGTGGCTGAATCGTAAGTTGCATCTGAAGCTCCGCTAGTATAGTAACCAACAGAATAAGCGCCCGCCGCCAAAGTCGCTAAACCATCAGAAAAGGTGTAGTACGAGGCGCTATCTTGAACTGCAATTGGCACAGCGGAATCGTAAGTTCCGTCAATTGAGCCATTTGCGTAATATCCGTTTGAGTAAGCGCCGCTTGCAGCGGTTGCCACACCATCAGAAAAGGTGTAGTACGAGGCGCTATCTTGCACTGCAATCGGTGTGGCTGAATCATAAGTTCCGTCGATTACGCCATTTGCATAATATCCGTTTGAGTAAGCGCCGCTCGCAGCGGTCGCAACGCCATCAGAAAAGG
>CAYOWH010000029.1:0-27825 GCA_964407615.1 uncultured Bacteriovoracaceae bacterium
TAAAGGCTTAACGCAATCTTAATCGCTCTAGGAAAATTACGAAAATCTAGATAGCCCACGCAATTTAATATAAGCTCTTTTTGTGTCAAAAACGCCCCCCAAAAAAGCTTCGATAGAGTCTTTTCGCAACATCGGAATCATTGCCCATATTGATGCGGGAAAAACCACCACAACCGAGCGCATCCTTTTTTACACAGGAATGACTCACAAAATGGGCGAAGTGCACGAGGGCGAAGCCGTCATGGACTGGATGGAGCAAGAGCGCGAACGTGGCATTACGATCACTGCTGCCGCAACTACTTGTTACTGGAAAGACTGCCGCATCAACATCATCGACACTCCCGGACACGTTGATTTTACCGTCGAAGTAGAACGCTCGCTTAGAGTTTTGGATGGTGCTGTGGGAGTTTTTTGCGCCGTTGGGGCCGTGCAACCACAAAGCGAAACGGTGTGGAGACAAGCAAATAAATACAAAGTTCCTCGCATTGCTTTTGTAAATAAAATGGATCGCGTGGGAGCCAATTTTCAACGCGTGGTCGATCAAATGAAGCTCAAACTGGGCGCAAAAGTTTTGTCCCTTGTGCTGCCGCTTGGCGAGGCAGAAGACTTTGAAGGATTCATCGACTTGGTAGAGGGCAAAGCCATTCGCTGGCCTAAGAGCGATGTCGACGGAAGCCAATTCAAAGTAGAAGAAATTCCCGAGGACTTTTCGAATTCATACGAAAAAGCGCGAGCCTATATGCTCGAAACTCTCTCCGAAGCAGACGATGCCATTATGGAAAAATATCTTGCAGACGAGGAAATCTCTGTGACAGAAATGAAAGCCGCCATCAGACGCGCGACCATTTCTCTCAAAGCATTTCCGATTCTCTGCGGTTCGTCTTTTAAAAACCGTGGAGTTCAATTTTTGCTAGACTCTATTGCACAATACCTTCCAAGCCCTGCGGACGTTCCCGCATCGACGGGCTTTGATCCCAAAAACACAGAGAAAACTCTCACTCGCAAAGCGATGAACGACGAGCCTTTTTCGGCGCTGGCTTTTAAAATTTCTCACGATCCCTTTGTGGGACCCATCACTTATCTTCGAATTTATTCTGGAAAAATTGCCGCTAACCAAAGTTGCTTGAATGTGGTGAAAGATAAAACCGAACGCATTCAAAGAATTTTGCTCATGCACGCCAACAAAAGAACGGAACTTCAAGAAGCAAGCGCGGGAGAAATTGTAGCGATCGTCGGACTGCGACACACTCAAACAGGAGAATCACTCGCTGACTCGAAGCACCCTATTCTTTTTGAAAAAATGAGTTTTCCTGAGCCGGTGATTTCAATTGCGATTGAGCCTAAATCTCAAGCCGATCAAGACAAACTTCAAGACGCTCTCAAAAAAATGAGCTGGGAAGACCCCACCTTTAGAGTACGCACGAACGAAGAAACCGGACAAGTACTGATTTCGGGCATGGGCGAGTTGCATCTTGAAATTGTGGTGGATCGCTTGCTTCGAGAAAATAAAGTTCCTGCGAATGTGGGTAAACCTCAGGTGAGTTATCGTGAGACAATTCGCCAAGAAGCAAAAGGTAGCGGCGTTTGCGAAAGAGATTTTGGCGGCAAAAAACAATTCGGACAAGTGAGTGTAAAAATCTCTCCCTTGGAGCGAGGAAAAGGAATCAAGATCGAAGATAAAATTTCGAATCCGCAACTTCCCAAGCAAATTCGTGAGCAGTTGTGCAAAAATGCGCCGATGCTTTTGCAATCAGGCCCCATAGCAGGATTCCCTTTGGTGGATGTGTGTGTGGAGCTTGTGTCGGCTGAATACCGTGAGCAAGAATCCCTTGACCTTGCCTACATGACAGCGCTCTCAATGGCATTGCAAGAATCTTTTCCACAAGCGGCTCCGCAAATGCTCGAGCCTGTGATGAAACTCGAAGTGACGTGCCCCACTGATTTCGTCGGAGACGTTGTTTCAGATTTGGGTATTCGTCGGGGTCGCATTCAAGAAATGGAAACTCAAGAAGGAATGGGCCTGCAAGTGGTGCGCGCCGAAGTGCCTCTTGCAAGTGTGTTTGGATACAGCACCGATTTGCGATCGCGCACTCAGGGGCGCGGAACCTTTACGCTTGAATTTGCTCAGTACGATTCGATGCCTGCAAACGTTGAAAAAGCCGTAATCGAAAAGTTTACGGGAATAAGCCAGTAAGATATCTTGTAAAAGTAATTAGAAGTAAAAGTAATTAAAAATTGGTAAAATAAAAAACATGAAAAAACTTTTTTATATAATCAGCTCTGTCGTTTTAATGTCACAATCTTTTGGATCATCATTTGTCATGAAAAATATGTACAGCCAGCATTCCTTGGCTCAAGGCAAAGGAAAAAACAAAAATGCTGCTATATCAGATGCAAATAAAGCTATCCCAAAAGGCTACATAGCTGATTCCGCTAACTCACCAGCTGTCCAATGTGAAACCGATGCCGTCATGGACAGCAAAAGCGGAAAATGTCCCGATGGCTCTAAAGTTATTTACACAATTCCTGTTATAAAAAAATAAGCTTTTTTATTTACAGCTGAAGCTCTCGTAAAGTTTTTTAATTAGCTCTAGAATTCTCAACATGTGGGTCACAAAACAACGCTGGGAAGAACTGTATTTCGTTCACTTTGAAGGGCCCGCTGAAATCGTTCGTCGTGCCATGCCTCCTTCCCTTGAATTAGACTTATGGAAGGGCAACGCTATTCTTACTTTGGTGCCTTTTCGAATGACACGCGTTCGCTTTCCTTTTCTTCCAAGCATTCCCATTTTGTCAGAACTCTGGGAATACAACATTCGCACTTACGTTCGTATTGCCAATAAACCTGGTATTTATTTCTTCACTCTTGAAAGCGACAATCCACTTGCCACTTGGGTTGCACGTACATTTTTCGGACTCCCCTATCACAATGCAAAAATCAAAGTTCAAATGAACGATCAAGGCTTAGATCTCAAGTCCACACGCAAGCACTGGCACTCTGAACTTATCATTGAAAAATCACCCACCACGGCAAATGACCGCGACTTTGATATTTGGGCCACAGAAAGATATGCTCTCTTTAATGATCGCTCAGGGCGCGTGCAACGAGGCGACGTCAAACACGCCCCCTGGACCTTAGAACCCGCTAAACTCATTGAATGGAAAGGAAATTTCCTCGAGTACGTTCCCGGCGCCTCTGCGTTTCGTCCGCGCTCGGCAAGCTACAGCAAATTACTCGATGTGAGTTTTGAGCCCTTTCAGTGGGAAAATTCGCAGATAAGGCAGTAAGATATTTTTTGTGATGAAATTAAAAACACTCAAACGCTGGCTCTTAGCAGCTGCTTTTTACAATTTTCTTTTTGGAATTTACGCGGGGCTTTTTCCACAGCATTACTTTGAATTTGCACTAATGCCCGTAAATCCGCTCCCTCAACTTTGGCAATGCATTGGTATGATTGTAGGAGTGTATGGATTAGGATACGCGATTGCCGCGCGTGATCCGCTTCGACACTGGCCCATAGTACTTGTGGGCGCGCTTGGAAAAATCTTTGGCCCTCTTGGATTTCTTATGGGAATTCTTCAAGGCACTTTGCCATGGAGTTTTGGATGGATACTCCTGACAAACGATCTGCTGTGGTGGCCCTCGTTTTACTGTTTGCTCTTGGCTGCAGCACGACATCATGATTTTTCACACGCAAGCTTTAAGAAATGGATCTCTGCTTTACGAGAGGTGCTAAGATGAATCTCCAGACAGTTCATTTTGCGAGCACTGCGTGGATGTGTGCGATTATCTGGTTTGTACAACTCGTTCACTATCCTAGTTTTCAGCACATTCGAGCAGAAAATTTTAAAAGCTTTCATTCCTTTCATAGTCGCTGGACGACGGTGCTCGTTTTTCCACCCATGCTTGCTGAGCTTGTACTGAGCAGCTGGAACGCTTGGCAGAAAACGGGAGAAAATTCTCTATTGATTTTTGGATTAACTGTTTCAACATGGGCTTTAACGTTTTTCGTCTCGGTCCCTTTTCACAATCAACTTAGCAATGGCTACAACCCCAAAGCTGCCAAGTTGCTTACCCAAACAAACTGGCCCCGCGTCATTACTTGGACATTACTCATGATTCTGCAAATTAGACGCATTAGCACTCACCTAACCCAATGATTTTTAAATCAAAATTATAAAAAACAAGACTTAGTGCTATAACTTTTCTCGGGGGAAAGTTAAATGACGAAACATAATTTTTTTGCACTCCTGACTTTACTATTTATCTCAACTCAACCATCTCAAGCTTACACTCTGGAAGACTTTAAAGCAGAAGTCGCAGAAAAAGACTCTTCTTACAAAGCGGTTCAGTACGAAGATGAAGCCTCCGTCTACAATCTTCGCAAGAAAGAGCTTCCCACTGCGATTCGCCTCTACTCATCTAATAAATTCTTCGATGACACTCGCCCCCCAATGAACCCCACCTTTCAAGGCGACCGCACACTCGGATACGAAGTCTCTCTTGGGCTCAAACAACAAAGCTCTTTTGGTTTGAACTGGGATTTAAGCCAGCACGTGAAGCGAACAAAAATTTTTGGAGTCGCACCCGGAGTGTTCCCCTTAAGTGATTTTTATGATTTTTTTCCTCAAGCACAAGTTTCCATTCCACTATGGAAGAACTTTCTAGGAAAAGAAGTGCGCGCACAAACACAAGCCTTATCGCAAGCAACACAACTTCAACGACTTCAAGCCCTTTTAAGCAAAGCCCAAAAAGAAGCTGAAATAGAATCCATTTACTTTCAATATGGAATTCAAAAAAATCTCTTTGAACTTTCGCAAAAAAACCTTGAGCGAAGTGAAAAGCTTTATAATTGGATTCGCGAACGTCGCCTGAAAAACCTTGTTGACGAAGGCGATGAAATGCAAGCAAAAGCAGCACGTGCTTTGCGCAAACTCGAATTTGATAAGAATTCAAAAGATATTGAACTCATCACAAACACATTCAACAGCTATCGCGGTGGACTTTCTGCCGAGCATGTAGACGCCCTCCAATTTGATTTTTTAAAACCACAAACTCTTGAAAAACTTAGCCAAGAAAAAAGAGAATCTCTCATTGAAAAACTCAAGAGCACACAAATTGAAGCTGAAAAAGCACAAAACCAAATTCAAAAAGAATCTTTCAAACCTACTCTTGAACTCACAGGCATGGCGACTCTTCAAGGTCATGATGCAGGCTTTTCGAACAGTGCAGGCGACATGCTCGATCACAAAAAAAACATCTGGGGAGTTGGTCTAAACTTTGAAATGCCTCTGGATTTTACCCTCACTCGAAAACTCTTAAAAGCTTCAAGATTGAGCATCAAAGCAAATGATGCGCAGCTTGAACGATCTTCTATCAAGCAAGAACTTGCTTGGATCAAACATCGCGAAGATCTTCAGCGCTGCGCTCAAAGCATCCTTCTTTTAAAAGAACTTGAGGATTCACAAAAAACTCGTTTTGCTTCAGAAGAAAAAAAATATAGAAACGGTAGAGGAACACTCTTTTTTGTTTTGAGTGCTGAGCAAGATTACATCAATGCTCAAGCACAAAAATGGGCAAACGAACTACAATGCAGACTTATTGAAGCTCAAACAAAACTCTTTGCTGAAGAAGGAAATCTTTTATGAACATCTCTGAACTTTCTGTCAAACGTCCCATCTTTATGAGCTGCGTTCTTGTGGGAATTATGGTGTTGGGACTTTTTTCTTTTAGCAAACTTCCTGTGGATCTTTTTCCGGATGTCACTTTTCCAATTGTCACAGCAACTGTGCCCTACCCTGGCGCAGGCCCCAAGGAAGTTGAAACACTTGTTGCAAAGCCACTCGAAGAAGAATTCAGCGGAATTTCTGGCGTTAAAAACTTACGCTCAATCAACTCTGAGGGAGTTGCTATCGTCGTTGCCGAGTTTACTCTTGAAACAGATGTAAAATATGCCGAGCAACAAGTGAGAGATCACCTTTCAAGCGTTCGTAAAAAACTTCCCGTTGATATTTTAGAACCAACGATTCGTCGCATCGACCCTGCTGATCAACCTTTAATTATCATGGCTCTCAAGGCTCCTCTTAGCGCAGGAAAAATCTATGATCTTGCAAACGAAAAGATTAAACCTTTACTTGAGCAAGTTTCAAACGTAGGCCGCATTGAAATCTTGGGTGGCCGAAAAAGAGAAATTCAAATTCTTGTAGACCGCAACAAACTCAAAGAGCGGCAAGTTTCTGTGTCTCAAGTTGCTCAGTCGCTTAGAAATAGCGGCGTAAATTTACCTGCCGGAAAAATCGATCAAAGCCAAAAAGAGGTTGTCTTTAGAACTCTTGGGGAATTCAACACACTTGAGTCGCTTAAAAATTTTACTGTGAGTTTTTTTGGAAACGACGTACCTGTTCAAATCAAAGACGTTGGACAAGTTGTTGATTCCCTCGAAGACGAAAAGAACAGAGCCTTCCTTGACGGAAAAGACTCTCTCTTTATTTATGTTTACAAACAATCGAAAGCAAACACCTTAGAGGTCTCAAAAAACGTGCAAAAAAAGATTGCTCTCATCAATGATGAATTAAAAAAATCAATGGGACCCGATCATTCTTTGGCTCTCGTTCAAGATACAGCAAAATACGTTCGCAACAACGTGAAAGACGTTTTTGAATCCATCATTATCGGAGTTTTCCTCACTGTTTTTGTCGTGTTCTTTTTCTTAGGCTCACTTCGCAGCACTCTCATCACGGGTCTTGCCATTCCCGTTTCACTCATTGGAGGTATGGCTTTATTTTATGCTTTCGGGATCTCCATCAACATCATGAGCCTTCTTGCTCTTTCACTGGCCGTAGGACTTTTGATCGACGATGCGATCGTGGTTCGAGAAAATATTTTTAGACACCAAGAAATGGGCAAAAAAGCATCTCTCGCTGCTCTTGAGGGAACCAACGAGGTTGCACTCGCCGTGATCGCTGTTACCTTGTGCGTTCTTGCGGTTTTTGGTCCGATTGCTTTTCTCTCGGGAGTTGTAGGTCAATTCTTTAAATCGTTTGGCTTAGGTGTATGCTTTGTGATGATCATCAGTTTATTTGATGCTCTTTCAAACGCACCTATGCTTTCTGCCTACTTTGGAGGCAAGCACACAAGCGTTCAATCTCAAACAGGCTTCTTTTCTCAAAGCCTCAAAGCCTTTGACCGCTTTCAAACAAAGTTAGAAAATTACTATGAAGAAAAACTCAAGGTGATTCTTCGCCATCCTGGGAAGACGGCACTTTTTACACTAGCGCTTGTGATTATCTTGGGATCGAGTGTGATTTTCATTCCCAAAACCTTTTTGCCTGCTCAAGAAAACGGAGAATTCGCACTTACTCTTGAACTTCCACGTGGCACAAAACTCGAAGACATGACAAAGCTAAGTCTTGAGGTTGAAAAGGATCTCAAAACTAATCCAAACATCACCCAAACAATTCTTTCTGTTGGGAATGAAACAGGCCAGTCAAACATTTCTAAATTTTATGTTGTCTTACAGCCGTTCGGAAAAAGAAAAGAAACAACTGTTGCCGTTAAAGCTGCTGTTCGAGAGATGATGAAAAAGTACGCCTACGCAAATCCTGTCGTAAAAGACGTCGACATGGTTGGAGCTGGAGAGCGTCCTTTTACTGTCAACAGTCGCGGTGAAGACCTCGAAGCAATTCGCCCAGTGGCTCAACAAATTTTTGAGCGACTCAAAAAACACCCTGCACTTACTGATCCTGAAATAACAGACAAAGAAGGCTTGCCCGAATTTCAGGTTAGGATTGACGACAAAAAAGCTCAAAGCTTTGGCGTGACCCCGCTTACTGTAGGGGCAGAGCTTCGTGCACAAATCGAAGGCATTAAGCCTGCTAAGTTTCGTGAAAATGGATTGGAATACGACATTCGCGTCAGACTCCTCAATGAGCAACGCGATTTAGAAAAAGATTATTCACAAGTTTTTATTCCTAATCTCAACTACCGATTGGTTGCTTTGAAAGATTTTTCGAAAGCCGAAAAAACGACAGGCCTCGCTGCGATTAACCGTGAAAACCGCAGTCGCTACATAGGAATTGGAGCGGACGTTGCCCCTAAAGGCCCGGGCATGGGTGCTGCCATTAGCGACATAAACAAATGGCTCACGAGCGGAGAGATCAAACTTCCTCCGGGTGCAAGCTACCGCTTTGTAGGACAAGCGGAAAACTTTCAAGAACTGGGAAAGAGTATGCAAATTGCTGCTCTAATGGCGATCACTTTTATTTTTCTTGTGCTTGCTAGTTTGTACGAATCTATTGTGACTCCTTTCGTGATCATGCTCGTCATTCCTCTTGCAATTGTAGGAGGCTTTGTTAGTTTGTTTGTTTTTCGCTCCTCGCTCGATCTCTTTTCGATGATTGGTTGTATCATGCTCATGGGTCTTGCAACTAAAAACTCGATTATCCTTGTGGATTACATCAAGCAAAAAGAAGACGAAGGGCTCAAGCTAGATGATGCGATTTTGGTTGCCGGCAAAACACGCCTTCGCCCAATTTTAATGACAAGCCTTGCGTTGATTGCAGGAATGATTCCTGTTGCCATTGGATTGAACGAAGCTTCTAGTCAAAGAACCTCGCTGGGTATTGCTGTGATTGGTGGTGTCGCTATTTCTACAATTCTCACTCTTGTTGTGATTCCATCTGTCTATCGATTTGTTGAAAATGCTCGTCAGTGGATGATTCAAAGAGTAGGAAAAAAACTCGTCACACAAGAAGAAATCTGATTAAAAATATTTAATACAAATGCTAGAAAAGCTCAAAAAACTTCAAGAACTTTACCTCTCAGGTTCTTCTCAACTTCAAAAAGATTATTGGACTCAGGAGCTGCTCGAAATTTACGCATCCACTCTAGGAGAGCGCATTTCTTGGAAATGGCAGCATTGTCTTGAGGATTTAAAAAAACAAAACATTCACCCTGAGCATTTATTTCCAAAAAAAAAATTTCTTTTAGAAGATTGGGCTTGTGGTCCGGGAACGGCCTCTCTTAAATACCTAGAAAATTGCGATCATACACAAAACCACAAAGTAAAGCTTGTAGACCGCTCCCAGACGGCCACCACTTTTGCACAAAAAAAAATCAAAGAGCTATTTTCTAAAGTTGAGTTTACAGAAAATCAAAATGAAAAAAACTTTCTCCATCTTCAACTCATCAGTTATGTTTTAAGTGAACTCAGCGCACTCTCACTTGCTCAAATAATCGACAAGCTTAAAAAAGTAGATTTATTTATCTGGGTTGATGCAAGTTCCATCAAAGAAAGCCATCAACTCTCGCGCGTCCGAGATTCTTTGTTAGAGGAGTTTTATTTTCTCGCTCCCTGCCCTCATCAAAAAGAATGTCCTGTGTTGAAAACAAAAAACGACTGGTGTCATCGTTTTGCAAACGCACCCACCTATGTTTTTCATGATTCCAATTGGAGTAAGATTTCTAAAGAATTAAAAATCGATCTTAGAAGCCTGCCCTATCACTCTCTTTATGGAGTGAAGAAAACACTTCTCAATAATACCCCAAAATTTACTTCTGACTTTCATGACCTTCGGCTTTTGGGTCGCCCCCGAGTGGGAAAACACGAGGCCAAAGCTGATTTTTGCACAACTGAAGGCGCTTACAAAACTCTCACCTTTACAAAACGTAAAGACCCTGATCTTTACAAAAAAACATTAAAAGCATGAAATTAGCTTGGTTGATAAAAAATGAATTCTTGTTAAATTATAAAGAAGTGACGAATTTAAACGTTGGCATTTATAATCCTAAGTTTTTAATAAGGTTCCATAACACAGATTTCGATAATATTAAAAAACTTCCAATTCACTTTAAAAATTTTTGTAATATTTCTTCCGAAAATGTTTCAGGCTACAAATACGATTTAAGTCTTAATGCAAATAAAGTTTTAAAATTTTTGAACCCCAACCTGTCGTTCCCTATAATACATTCCTTAAAAAAACCCACGAATAAAATAGACTGTATCTATACTCACGGAATTCCACAAAGACATGAAGATTTTTTCTCTCTTTTTAAAGGAAAATACCCAGTTGCAATTACTACAGCAATCTTGCCGAACGAATTAAACCCCACTCCCTATAAAAAGCAAGCTGAATTTATTGCAACTATTCTAGAAAAATGCGACATGCTTAATTTAGGTTACTCTAGGAAATTATTTTTAGATTTTTACCCAGAACTTGAACACAAAACAACATCCTTTATACATTTTTTTTTCGACTTTCTTTTCTCCGAAAAAAAGAACCCTAAAAATAAAAATTCCGAAAAAATAAAAATTGTTTTTGTAGGGGTAGAAGGAAATCGAAAAGGCCTTCCCTATCTAATTTCTGCCCTAGATGATATTTCTTCTCTTTTAATTGCAAAGAATGTTCATATTGATATTGTATCGGCGACTCGTCCCGAACCCAAAAAAAATTATCCCCTTAAATGGCACTTTCGCCTGCCTCATCATAGAGTATTAGAACTAATTTACGATGCAGATATTTATGCGATGGTACCATTAAGGGAATCATTTGGTATGGTTTTTGTTGAAGCAATGGCTGCAGGTTGTGCAATAATAGCAGACGATCATTTTGTAAGAAAAGAAATTCTAGGAAATAAAGCAATTTTTGTTCCTCCAAGAAACCAAACTCAACTCAAAGAAGCCTTAGAGAAATTAATAATTGATGAAAAATTTCGTTTAGAACTTCAAGAATCTGGTCCTTCACGGGCTAGAAATCTTTTTTCTCCCAACGTTATTGGTCAAGAATATTTAAAAATGTTTTACAAGACTATAGAAAACTTTCAAAAAAATAAGTAATGTTCTTTTTCAATACTTAAATACTCCTCTCAATTTAAAAGCATGCAAAATTCAAAAAATGAATTTTGCGTTAAGATCAATTCTTAACTTCTTATTCACAAAGAATTAACCTCGAGTCTTATTAGCTAAGTTAAAATAAAGATATATGAAAAGGTTATTGGGTGTTTTTTTTATTTTAATGTTAATCCTAAATACTCCCCACGCAAATGCCGACGGGCACGGAAAAGCCGTTGTCGGTACTATTTTAGGTGGGGCTCTCATCGGAATTGGAGCTGCTTCACTAGTAAAAGATATAAACACGTGCTCCACTCCTGAAATGCTTAATTGCTGGAAAATTCCTCTGGATATTTTAGAGATTGCTGGTGGCGGTATGGCTATGATGCAAAATAACACTGCAGCCAATCAAACATCACCCAACGGAGGCCCTACATTTAATCCCAACATAAACATACCCAACATGCCCAACACACCTAACACCACAATTCCCAATCTTCCTAATACCCCAAATACTCAAAAGCCAATTGTCTTTGGAACTGATTCAAACGGAAACCCTAGCTTTCAATTTCCACCCAAAGAAGAACTTGAAAAATTAGTTCAATCTAGTTTTGAAAATGGCACGGCTCCTGACGGAACATCTCTTAACGATGCCCTTGCCAAACTCAATGAAAATTACGACAAAGCAAAAGAAGCTGTAGCTTCATATAATCAACAGGCTCTATCTGGTGGAGCTTTACCTTTCTCAGATTTTGGAAGCTCTTCTCCCTCAAACTCTCAGCTAGCAGATTCCAACAATGGAACATCGTCTCTTGGTAGCGATTTCCTTGGGCTTAATAAAGGAACTCAACTTTCCTCAAAAGATCCATACTCTGGTATCGATTCAAATAATTCTTCTGATTCAAATACATTGTCTCCAAATGCTACTGAACTTAATCTTGATAAAATTAAAAAACAAAGAGGTGAATCTCAGCCCGTCAAAATAATTGGTCTTAATACCGAAGATTCAAACGGACGAACCCTCTCTATTTTTGAACGAGTGACAAGAGCCATTCGCGGCGATCGCAATCGCGACCTGACACTTGCGAAAATAGAATGGACACGAAAAGCTGTTCTTAACAAACCCAAAGCTCCTTCCATTCTTGCTCCAAAAGTTAAATTAAGTGCCTCTGACAAAACTCAAACATCCTCATCTAAAACACAAATTTAAACTTTTGAACTTTCTCAGTTAGACTAAACAAGAAATGTCATTTTCAAAAAAAACAACTTTTGTTGCTTTATGGATTTTTGCTTTTATTTTGACTTTACCCAAAAATCTTTTTGCGGCGACAGCAGATCCCAATAAAAACTCCACGACATCAAAATCTTCTACTTCTTCAACAGCCTCTTCTTCTACATCCGCTGCAGCCGCTCCTGCAGGGGGAGGAAGTGGATCTCACGAAAACGCAAAAAAAGGCACTCTCATGGGAGGTCTTATGATTGGAGCAGGTGCCATTCTTACAGCTTATGGGTACTCCACTGAAAACCCTTACTTAATCGCAGGAGGTATTTTGGAAATGGTGATTGCCGCAGGTGTTATGATGCAAAACTCTAAAGCCGCTAAAGATACCGCCCCCAAAGGAATGAACTTTGATGGACTTACCACGGGAGGCGCGGGAACAGCTGGCAACATTCCAAATCTTCCAAACGGAATGCCAAAGTTGGATGTCGAAAAATGCACTCCTCCTGTTTGTAATTGTAATGATGCTGTTTGCTCACAACCTCAAATCAACTTACCATCCAAAGAAGCTCTAGAAAGTCTTATGCGCACCGGAACAATGCCCGATGGAACTTCTCTAGAGGATGCTCTTTCCAAACTAAATGAAAACTACGATAAAGCAAAAGCAGCAGCAGCTGAATTTAACAAATTGTCTGCGGCCGGTGCTTTTGATCCATCAGGTTCTGGAATAGCAAATCTAGATATTTCTGCTCTGACAAGCGATTCAACAGAAAGCGACTCAAGCGATAACCTTGGTGGAGGAGGAGGAGGATCAGGCAGTGGAGGCTCTACCTCTGGATCTACAAAAACAAGTAGAAGCGATGACGACAGCGATGATTTTAAAACAGAACCCATGATCGATTTTCTGGCAAAGCAACGAGGTGAACAGGCAAAAGCTTTTTTAGTGGGAATGAATTCGATTGACGCCAAAAGCGGAAAGGTCCTCACAATTTTTGAACGAATGACTAGAACCCTTCGTGGCAAAAACAACCGAGACCTTGTTTTGGCAAAAAATGAATGGATTCGAAAAAAAGCTCTTAAAAATAAAAAGAACTCAGTTAAACTAAAGTAGATGTTCCAAAAAAAATCTTTCCTAAATAAGTTTTTTGCAATTACTTTTGCATTTTCTTTTTTGTTAGTCCCAAATCAAGCAAAAGCTAACATGGGCACAATTGGTAAGATATTAGGCGGTGCTCTCGTTGTTGTAGGCGCTATAGATGTTTACAAGGGAATTGGAGAGACAAAAAAATGGTGCCCATGTGCCGCAAAACCAACATGCGAACCAGGGTGTTTTGATGGCAAGGTGCAGATAGGTAAAGGACTTCTTGAAATGGCTGGCGGTATGGCTGCGATGATGAACAACGCCAGTACCGAAAAACAACTCAACCAAAGCCCTGATTTTAAGTATCCAAAGCAACCCGACACGACAATAAAAACTCCTAACATTCCTAATTTACCTAATCTTCCAGATGGGACTAAAGCTAGCATTCCTGACAAATGCAAAGAAATACCAGAACTCTGCAAATGCAACGACGCTTCTTGTAATCAACCAACCCTTCAACTTCCTCCCAAAGAAGAACTAGAATCGCTCATGAAAATGGGTACCCCGTCTACACCCGCAGACAACACAACCCTTGAAGAAGCCCTTTCGAAGTTAAATGAAAATTACGACAAGGCTAAAGAGGCTGCTGATAATTTCAATAAACTCTCCGCTGCTGGTGCCTTTGACCCATCAGGAATGTCTGGCGGTGGATTGGGTGATAGCTCTTTGGATTCACTAGGTGGTGGTGATGAATCCTATTCTGGTCTTGATAAAGGCGGCGGCTCAGGAAGTGTTTCCGGTGGTGGGAGTGGTGGCGGATCAAGCGACTTCGACTTTAATCCACGCAACTCCGCACTCAATGCAGAAATAGATAATCTCAAGAAAATGCGTGGGGAACCCGATCCTGTTACAGCTGAAGGCCTCAATCTTAGAAGCAACACAACCAATAAAGTGCTGAATATTTTTGAGCGGGCTGCACGTGTTCTGCGCGGAGACCGCAACCGAGACATTTCTCTTGCAAAAATTGAATGGACTCGCAAAGAAGCGGCCAAAAAGCATGGCAAAGGCCCAGCTTCTATGCCCGCTCCAAAACAGTGATTTTGTATCTTTTTTAAAAACAGAAAATCGATTAACGTCTAGGCCATGAAAATCGCAATCAATGGATTTGGAAGAATTGGACGTTTAGTAACTCGAGCTTATTTCGAAAATGAAGCTCTTCATAAGCACATCGAGCTTGTGGCGATCAACGATCTCACAAGTGCCGAAGACGCGGCCTTCGGATTTAAATACGACTCTGTTCACAGAAGATTTAAAGGAACCGTGGTCGGTGAAAAAGGCAGCATCACGATCAACGGCAAAAAAATCAAATATTGTGGAACAGCTAACCCCGCAGAAGCTCCTTGGAAAGAACTCGGAGTTGACATTGTCTTGGAATGCTCTGGATTTTACACCAACAAAGAAAAAGCCAGCCTCCACCTCAAAGCGGGTGCAAAACGCGTGATTATTTCTGCTCCTGGAACAAACGTCGACCGAACAATCGTGATGGGCGTGAATCACACAGAATTCAACCCTGCGACGGATTTTGTTTTAAGTAATGCTTCTTGCACCACAAATTGTTTAGCTCCTTTTGCAAGTGTTCTTCATGAAAACTTCGAGATCTTGCACGGACTCATGACTACTATTCATAGCTACACAAACGACCAACGCTTGCTCGATGCAGCTCACAGCGACCCTCGTCGTGCTCGCGCGGCTGCCATCAACATGGTGCCCACTTCAACAGGTGCGGCAAAAGCCGTGGGCGAAGTGATCCCTGCACTCAAAGGCAAACTCGATGGCCTTGCTGTACGTGTGCCCACTCCCGATGTTTCTTTCACAGATCTCGTTGTGACTTTAAAAAAAGAAGTTTCAAAAGAAGACATCATCAACGCTCTTTCAAAAGCTGCTGAAGGCAAACTCAAAGGCATCATGGCGGTTTCAAAAGAACCTCTCGTGAGCAACGACTTTTTGGGTGACTCACACAGCTCCATCGTTGATGCTGATTTAACTTATGTTATTGGTGGCAACGAAAAAGGCAAAGGAAACATGGCGAAGATTTGCTCTTGGTACGACAACGAACACGGTTTCTCAAACCGCATGCTCGACCTGTGCAAATACATCGGCGAAAAAACTCTCTAAGGGATTGTCATGAAAGCTTCGCTCTCAGACTATCCTGGCGGTCAGTTAATCAAAAGCATTTCTCAAGGTGACTTCAAAAACAAACGTGTTTTTGTGCGCGTTGATTTCAACGTGCCTCTTAAAAATGGAAAAGTAACGGACGACACGCGCATCACCGCGGCTCTTCCCACGATTAATTTTCTTCGTGAAAAAGGCGCGCGCTTGATTATCGCTTCTCACTTAGGAAGACCCAAGGGCAAACCCGAACCCGCTTTTTCATTAGAACCCGTGGCAACTTTGCTCGGTGAAAAATTAAAATGTGATGTGATTTTTGCTCACGAAGCAACGGGCTACCCTGTCTTAAAACAAAGCAAAGAACTGCGTGATGGACAAATCATGTTGCTCGAAAATCTTCGCTACTACGCAGGTGAAGAAAGCAATGAAAATGAATTTGCCGTGAAACTTTCTGCGCTTGCAGATGCTTACGTGAACGACGCTTTTGGCACTTGCCATCGCGCTCATGCAAGCGTGTCTGCATTGCCCGGACTCTTACAAGATAAATACGCTGGATTTCTTTTGGAAAAAGAAATTTCCGAACTTGGTCGAGTGATTCACAATCCAGATCGTCCTTTTGTGGCGGTACTGGGTGGATCAAAAGTCTCTGACAAAGTGGGAGTTATTGAGGCACTGCTTGTTAAGAGTTCCAAAATCATCATCGGAGGCGCCATGGCTTATACATTCTTGCGCGCTCTCCAAGTAGATGTCGGCTCAAGCCTAGTGGAACTCGACAAAGTCACTCTGGCTGGAAAAATCATGGCTCGCGCGAAAGAAGCAAAATGTCAGATTCTTTTGCCCGTCGATCACAAAATAGCAACAAGCTTTGATCCTCCTCACGAAATTAAAGATTCAGAAAACGCACACATCCCCAAAGGATGGATGGGACTCGATATTGGCCCTAAAACAATTGAGCTCTACACTCGTGAATTATCGGGAACGAAATGTCTTTTCTGGAACGGCCCCATGGGTGTGTTCGAGCAAAAACCATTCGACAAAGGCACAATGAGTTTGGCTCAAGCGATTGCAGATCTTCCCAACTGTGTAAAAGTTTGCGGAGGAGGCGACAGTGTTGCGGCTCTGAACACAAGTGGCTTGGATCAACACTTCACACACATTTCGACAGGTGGCGGAGCAAGTCTTGAGATGATCGAAGGCAAAGCAATGCCGGGAATCGAATCGCTCAAGCGCGTTCCACGATAGCGATTCATCATCACGAAAAGCATAGAATAGCGAAGGAGAAAACATGGCAATACTGGCAGGTAACTGGAAACTCTATAAAACCAGAAAAGATGTTGAATCTTTTTTTGATTCTTTAGCTGACATCGATCCCGCTGGACACGAATGCTATGTGGCTCCTAGCCCCTCACTCCTAGAAACCGCTTGCCGTAAAAGCCAAGAAAAAGGCAACAAGATCGGCATCTTAAGCCAAAACCTTGCCTATAAACTTGAAGGTGCCCTCACGGGCGAAACAAGCGTGAAGCAACTTCTTGAGCTTGGAGTAAAAGGCAGTATCGTCGCGCACAGCGAACGTAGGCAATTCTTCGGCGAAACAAACGAATCAGCTGCAGAACGCTGCAAGATCGGTCTAGAGCATGGGCTTAAAATTCTTTTTTGCATTGGAGAAAACTTGGATGAACGCAAACAAGGACGCTTTGAAAAAATAATTGAGGCGCAGCTCGTGCCTCTTTTTAAAGTTGCCGATGCTTTCAGTAAAGAAGTGCTACAAAAGCAGCTTGTTCTTGCTTACGAACCTGTTTGGGCCATAGGAACAGGGGTGAGTGCAACGAATGAAGAGATTGCTGCAAGTCATGAATTTATTTATAAACTTTGCTCAAAAGCGGGCTTTGATTTGTCGATCCTTTATGGCGGATCAGTGAAGCCTGATAATTTAGGCGCGATCTCAAGTATTCCACGCGTGAACGGAGCCCTTGTGGGCGGCGCATCTCTTGAGCCTAAAAGCTACCGAGACCTACTTGCGTGTTTGACTCGACCTTTAAGATCGCTTACTTAAGAGGGTGAACATGGTTACTCCTGTATTTACCCTTGGTGTTGTTTTATTGGGTTTCTTAGCTTTTCTTGTTGTTGGATCCATGGGCCGTGGAGGCTTCTAAAAAATGTTAACGCTTGTCACTGTTCTTCAAGTTTTGGTGAGTATCCTTGTTATCACTCTCGTCCTTCTCCAACCTTCAAAAGGCGGAAGCTTTTTTAGCGCAAGCAATCAAGGCGTGTTTGGAAGTAGCGGTGGAACAAATTTTCTTTTTAAAGCCACTATGTGGTGTTCTTTATTCTTGGCAGCCAGCTGCTTGTTCTTGTCTTGGTTCAGAGTTCAAGAAGCAGGTGAATCTGTGATTGTTGACACGAAAGTCAACACACAACCTGCGCAAACATCTGCACCTTCAGCTCCTACTACTGCCCCTGCAGAAACTGCACCCGCAGCTCCTAGCAAGTAAGCAAATTAAAATTTTTCGCGTTACCCTTTTTAGATTTGTTACGGTTTGTTTTTTTAAAATATTGACGCATTGCGTTTAACGTGTTACGCTCCTCAATCCCTCTCATGAAAACTTCAAAATTTCAAAAAATTTTCGCATCAGTCCTAATGAGTGCCTTTGTAAGTCATAATGCTTATGCATTAAGAATTGTACTTTTTAGAAGGCCCAGTGTTCAGGATCGGGTCAATAAGAGCCTGAGATGGCAAGTAAACCTTATATACAAGAATTTTAAAGAAGAAGACGGCCTATTTTTTGAAAACAACACATACTTTGAATTAATTTCTCTTTTTGCATTAAAAAAACACATAGAAATCGATCTTGATTTGAGCAAAACAGAACTCAAAGAACTCGTAAAAAGTGAAGACACTTTCTTTTCAAGCATAGAAAAGACTCACCTTCTCGACCTCATGTTAAACCCTGAAAACACATTAAAGCTCATCAAAGATCATATGGATGCTCTAAAAGAAGAAGAAAAGGCTCACGTATACATTCTTTCTCAAACCTCTAACGACGATCAAGAGAATGATCAAAAGCAAAAATATCTTGAAAATCTTATAGGTCAATTAAATGAAACTCTTAAAGCTAAAATTGATTCAAAAATTGAATTACTACAAAAAGAAAGAATTTCATCTCGTTTAAAAGAATGCTCTGAGTCTGTTGGATGCGATTTTCAAGATGAAATGGGATTAGCCTTTACACAAACCCTCCTAGAATATCTTTTGTTAAATGATCATAAAAAATACGAAGCAAAACTTATAAATATTCAGAACGCTTTTCACTGGGATAAAGAAACCTATCTCAAAATATACAAAAGATCCTACTCAATTAACCTAGCGCTCGCGTATCTAAATAAACTTTCCAATATTTACGCTAGAAGCTCTCAAAAAAGAGAGAGCAATAATGAGAATGAAACATTTTTAGGCTCTTACAAAAATCTTCTAGAAAAATTCAGGGAATACAACCTTCCCTTTGATTACGAAGAAAACATTCAAAACCGTCAAAATGAGAAAAAAGAATATCTCAATTTTATAAACACAAAAATCGAAGAGACCAAAAAAAGATACCATGATGAAGGATATGAAATAATAATCAAACAGGCCATTGCTATATTTTGCACAGAAGGCAACCATTTTCTCTATGTCTCAAACCCAGAAACAATGAGATCAAATATTGAAAAAAGAAAAAAAGAAGCCTTTTTATTTTCCAAAAGTCAAACTACTTCAAGGATAAAAAAAGCAGAAGAAATAGGGACCAAAAGAGCCTTAAAAGAAACCTTCATAATCAAAGAGTAATAAAATGAAAAAAAAATTAACACACAAAATAATTTCTATAATTATTGCAGTCACCTACAGCTCTAATATCATTCATTCATCTGAGCTAAGCGTAGGCGCAGAAAAAACGGCCGAAAATAAAAAGCAGCCCATTCGGATAGATATTAATTCTTACGCTACTCTTTCGGAATATCAAACTTGCTCAGCCAACAACAAGACTTCAAGCAACTTGCCTATCGACCTTTTTTCAGAAGAACAAAAAAAACTACAACTTGAAGAATACCTAAAAGCCATTCAATCTTCTGAAGCTACAACATCTGAATACGAATCAAATCAAAAAAGGCTCGAAACTGGAGTCGACATCGCAAAATTCACCATTGCTACCGGAGTGATGGTTGGGCCAATACTTCTAGCATATATAACAGGGGGAGCATCAGTACCAGTCACTTATACATTGGCAACATATTTAGGCAGAAGCGCCGCTACTGCAACTATGCTTTACGGATTAGATAAAGTGAAAGAAAACTGGTCAGATTTTTATACAAAAAAAATTAATTTTTCAGAACAAATTACAGCTTACTTAGTCTACAAACAAAAACACGATGAAATCGATGCTCTTTATAATGATTCCAAAAACAACCCAAAAGCGAAAAGTGAAACTTTACAAAAATTAGAATTCTACGTTCATGAAATCATTAAAGACTCAGCCGCTCCAAACCCAAAGACCTCTGCTACAAAACGAATCGAATCGCTGAACTTCAAATCAAGAACATTAGCCCTTTCAATTTTGGAGCTAAAAAGCAAACTAGAACGTAACGAGATCACCATTAGCCAACTTGAAAAACAAATCCTTAAAAGCAACGGATCCACGATCTCACTTGAAGAAAGCCTGAAAATTCAAAATAAAGTTGCCGAATTTGAAAAAACTCTTTTGAGCTCTGCAACTTCTTTTAAGAATTTTCAAGAAGTACAACTTCAAAAAATAAATTTTATCTCAAATCAGATAAAAAACGTGACTAGCCGAATTGAGGAATTTAAAAACAAAAAAGACTCAAGCAAAAGAGTAACTGAAGAATACTCGCAGCTAGCGCAACTAAAAAAAGAACTTGAGTTATCTGTATTACTGAGCGCTGGCCAAGATTTAAACAATAAAAAATTCATGGATCTATTGTCTGATGCTTCAAACGGAAATTTAGACGAAGGAAAGTTAAAAAGCTTGAAAGATGAAAAAGAGCTTAAAGAATCTCTCAACAAACTAGCAGATGCCATTAATATTGCATCTGAGCTCAGCAATCTCGCAATCCAAACAAACATGATGAGTAAAAGTACCGCAATCAAGGTACAAGGAGCACTCAAAGTTGCTTCCGGCATTCATCAAATCGCTCAAGCAGCTGCAGGGGTAGTAGCAGGAAGCGCAGCGACAGGTGGTGTGCTTGGAGCCATTACAATAATGAGCGGATTATTTTCACTTTTTGGACCTCAGAAAGACAACAACAATCAGCTAGGAGATGCCTTTAAAGCTGTATTTGAAAATCAACAAAAAATCATGGCCGAGATTCACTCACTAAAAGATCACACATTACGTCTTCATATACAAGCGCAAGAATACATGCACAATGAATTTAACTACGTAAAAGAAAATTTATACCTCATTAAAAGCAACACAAACTATCTTGTGGATAAATCAATAATCGGAAGCTGTATAAATCTTGAGCAAGAAATTGAGCTCAGAAAAAAATCTGATTCAAAGAATATAAATATTGAAAATGTAAATTGGAACTCTTACGAATTATGTATAAGCAACCTCTTTTCGATTATTAATAAAAGAGAAAATAAATATCTCCTTGAAGACATCAAAAGGACAGAGACGAAAAACGTAACATCGGAAAGCCGTCAAAACGAAGAAGCCCTTTCAAAAACAAATAACAACCTCATCTATCTTTTAGATTTTGCAAAACAAAAATTTAGTAAATCAGAACACGGTGATGAGTTTTTGTTAAAAAAAGCACTTAGTTTTATGAGATTTGAAAATTACAATTATAAAATCTTAAAAACAGGTTTAGATGAGATTAAAAACAATATGGATCAGATAAAGCCTATTGACGAAGAAATGCTAAGCTTTATCAAAAATGCAAAAATAAACGACAAATATCTTAGTGAATTAACTCATTTTACCGAAATCCTAAGTAAATGGGCTGTTGGTCTAAGGCAAAGTGAAAACTCAGTGTATTTTTTAAAAAATGATGAAATCAATAATTTGATTAACAAAATCAGATCAAAAGAAGAAAAGATTGAAGAGATAGCCCCCTACATTCTTAAAGTAGCATCTATAACATCTCATCTAAAAGGAATTGTAGACTCTGCTATGATTCAAAGAAACCTTCTAGATGGTCACATCCTTCTCCCTTTTGCTTGGGACATTATTCAAAATGATCTTTTAAAAACCTCTTATGGAAAAACCAATACTCAAGGAAATTCTTTTGAAACCTTGCACACTGCTGATTTTGAAAAAGTTAAAAACACAATTCTAAAAAATCCAAATTTTCTCGTTAACACTATTCGCTGGGGGCTGTACCAAGGATTTAACCAATTATCAGATAATGAAAAAGAAAGATTTTTAGAGGAATATAGTTTGTTTTTGAGAAATCAAAAATCAAACTTAATGAGATCCTTAATCTCAAAGCTCATGATTCCAAATGGACAAAATGAACCAAATCTCTTCAACTATGAGATACAAGTCTTTACCCAAAAAGAAGCGGATCTTGTGTTTGAATTACAATTCTATACCCAAAAACTTAGTGAAATGAGTAAAAAAGCAACAAAAGAAAAAGGGCCTGTAACTGAGGACCTAAGAGAAGCTGAAGAAAAAAAGATATGTCTTAATAAAATTGAAAAAATTAAATCTATCATAAGAAATAAAGGCAAAGATCAAAAAACAGATAATAATCCTGAAATTAATCAGAATGCCGCACTTTATTTAAGTTTTCCGGGAATATCGGATACAATTAAACTTCCCACTACGGATGAACTGACTGAAGGAACATTTATTCAAACAAATCAAAATTTAATTGAGACACAAAGAAGAACAACTCAACTCTACCTCAATTATAAAACATTAGAAAAAATGTAACCCAAATTTGTAGATGAGTTTTAATTAATTTTTTAAATATCGAAATTAACGAGAAACTATTCATTTATTAACTATTTCTTCAAACTAAAAATAAACAATATGGAGAATACTATAAGATGAAACTTACAAATGGTTTGAAATAAATAAAGAGGTGAAAAAATGTCTGTTAATTTAATTCAGTTAATTTCGATAGTTCTATCTATTGCACTAGCTGCAGGTTATTGGAAATGCTTTGAAAAGGCGGGCTATGAAGGATGGAAGTGCCTTGTCCCCATCTACAACTTATATCTCATAGCTCAAATTGCAAAAGTTTCTCCTTGGGTTTTGGTACTATTCATTGTTCCAGTAGTTAACATTTTAACCACGGCTTATATTGCATTTAAATTTACACAAGCATTTGGTAAAAGCACGATGTTTTCAGCAGCAAGTACCATTCTTTTTCCAATCACAATACCTATGATTGGTTTCGATGAAAGCGAGTACAGCGGATAGAAATTTGCACTATTTCTTTCGTAAGTGGTCGGGCAACTCATTTGTATGAGCATCTTTGACTGAATTAAAATGTGGAAGAACTTTGTTCTTAATTTCAAATAAAGCTTCAATAAATTCTTCACCAGGATTTTTTGAATCGAAATTTTTGGCGAGAGTAACCCCTAAGTCTCTCCAAAAGTTGCTCTCAACAATTCCGTCATAGCCTCTGTCTGCAAAAACCAAAACCATTTGCTCAAATTCAAAAACACAAATCAAAATCCCCAATCTATGTTTTGTCTCAAAAACTCTTTCCGTAGCAAAACAAGCCTCAGACTGAGTCAAAACTCTTTGACGTTGTAAATTCTTAGGAACCACCAATCGAAAAAAAGAACTTTGCCTTAGCAAATAAGCAAAAAAGTAGCCGAAAACGACAAAGACTGGAAGATCGTAGACAAAAGACAAACTATGCCAAAAATTCCAATAAAAAAACTTTGCAATCAAAAGAAGCGTAAAGGACATGACAAGTCCAAACACCAAAGACCACGCATAATAATTGGAAGCTTTTTTACTAATGACAGGAACAATTTCTATATGACTTTGAGATTCAATTTCCTCAATGGCAGCTTGAAGTTTTTTTTCAAAAGTTTCTGTGATTTTATTTACCATGAACTACTCGAGCCTCCTCCACCAAAAGAGCCACCGCCACCGCTCCAGCCACCGCCACCACCCCAACTACTTCCTCCACCGCTGCCCCAGCCTCCACTGCCGCCACCCCAATAAGATCCACCCGTACCATATCCATATCGACGCCGGGAGAAAATCTGCATAACAAAAACCACCAGAAAAAAGATAATCAAAATCGCAAGACCATTCCTATCAAGTCGCTCATTCTTGCCGCGATTACTCAATCCCTCCCGCAACTTCTTGGCATCCTCACCGCCATTGACCAACGTGACAGTTTGCTCAAGGGCTTTACGGATGCCCTCATAAAAGCGACCTGCTCTAAATGCAGGACGAATAACGTAATCTAAAACTCTTGCCGTTAAAATATCAGGAAGACTTCCCTCCAACCCACGACCCACTTCAAAGCGCATACGTCTATCCTGAAGAGCAATCACAAGTAAAAGACCGTTATCTTTTTTCTCATAACCAAGCTTCCACTTTTGTGCAGCCGCGATACTCACTCTTTCAATACTATCTCCTTCAAGAGAAGAGAGTATCCAAACTTGAAGCTGCATTAAATCTTGGTGTTGACGGATAAAAGTCTCGAGCTCGGCTTTTTCGTTTGCTTTTAACAAATGGGCTTCATCAATTACGGGCGAACTAAGAAAGGGCACTTCCTTAGCCGTTAAAAAAAGTGAAGAAAGCAAAAATGAAGAGACAAAAAAAGAAACAGCAAAAAATCTACGTAAAGAAAAAAAACTTATGTTTAACTTCAAAATTTAACCTCAGGAGCTTTTTTCACATCTTCAGAAACAGTAAATTGCGCTTTTTTCTCAAAATGAAAAAACAAATTATTTGTTAAATTCGTCGGAAAAACTCCTACCAAGTTATTAAATTCTTTTACAGATTGAATATAGGCGTTGCGAGCAACTGTGATGCGATTTTCTGTACCCTCAAGTTGCACTTGAAGATCGCGAAAATTTTCATTCGCTTTAAGGTCGGGATATTTTTCAGCCACAACCAACAAACGCGACAAAGCACCCGACAACTCACCTTGGGCTGATTGAAATTTATTTAAATTTTCTTGTGTGAGATCTTTTGCCTCAAATTTAATTTGAGTTGCTTGAGCGCGCGCTTTTACAACGTTCTCAAGAGTCTCTTTTTCATGCTTGGCATAACCCTTAACTGTATTCACCAAAGAGGGAATCAAATCGCTTCTTCTTTGATATTGGTTAAGCACTTCAGACCAAGTCGCATCCACTTCGTTATTTTGTCGTGGAATGGATTGAACCCCGCAAGAACTCAAAGCAAAACCAGTGGCAACAACGAAAAAAAACTTATGAAAGGATTTGAAGTTATTAGCATTCATAACTGAACATTAAAGCAAGCTTTCAAGAAAATGCCAAACAATAAGAGAAAAGCACGCTCATTCCCTAAAATGGGGAATTTCTAAATACTCATAATCATGGTGCGCGTCGTTTCCCAAGGTTTCAATATAGAGCACAGGCTTTAAATAATCAGAAAAATGATTGCTCAGTGTATTTTTAAAATCGCGCCTCAACTCTTCTTTACTTTTTGAAGATAAATTAGTTTCAATAACATTTGAAGAAAAAACCGTTACTCCGTTCACCTGACCCCTTGCAATTTTTGCAATATATTCCCAGATTGCGGACTTTAAAGGAAGCTGAATGTAATCTGCTGTGAGCATCAAGTGCCTCATGCGATGAAAGCTTTGAGGATCAGATATAAAAGAAGAATTTTGTCGATAAAGTTTTTCCAGCGAACTCTTTGGTAACTGATAATAATCTTGAACATAAGGTGGAAAATATCTCATTCGAAAAGAACGCTGAATTTCCAAAAGAGAAGAATTCATAGCAAATTGAAATAAGGAGGAAGACTCAGTAAAAGGCTCACGATAAAAAACCTTTAAAAACTCAAGAACAGTTTTCTTTTCAGGATCAACGGATTTTTGTTTTATTTTTGCGTAGATTTCTTGGATGACTTCTTTTCTTGCCCTTACATAGGACCCAACTTTTTGAATGGGTGTCTCTTTCATTTGCAGAAACAAACTCCAATCATACTCGGCAAGATCTTGAAAAGAATTTAGGTGACGAACGTCTGCAGCAGGAAGCAAAAAAAGATATCGATAGAATTCAACCGGACTTTGCGAAATTTCAAAAAGCGTTCGAAAAAAATATCGCTGCATCAAGAGGGGTTCGTAATTAATATCAAAAAACAAAATCTTCTGAGCCCCACTTCGAAGAGCCAAATCCCACGAGGAATTATTCCCAATTCCTACAAAAAGATCACGCTGAGGAAGACGTGTTGGAATTTTAAAAATATCGTACTCATTACTTGCGATAAACGCGCCTTTAGCCGTCGCAACTTTTCGAGGAGCACGATTAAAAATAAGAAGTGTAGGAGAAGATCGAAAAGCTTTTACAAATTTGGATTCATGAATTTCATGAGAATTGCTAATTTGTGTAAGGATTTCGACACATCGCTGACCCGCAAAAAGTGCGTGAACGGGATAAAGATAAAAAAGAGAAAATAAGAAAAATTTTAGTCCTAATTGATAACCCATTTAAAAATTGACTCTACGCATAATAGGCTTTGCACTCTAGGCCGTCAAATGCATAAAAAAAGCCTTAAGTGCCCAAAAATTGCTTGACTCAAGACAGGTTTTGACGCATAATGTTACAACTTTGAGGCTATTCAAATTATCTATGAATATCAAGCGTTTAACCACACTGACCCTGTCGTTTCTTATTTTAAACAACAGCTACGCTCTTGGAAAGAGAATCGATTCAAAATTGAGCGTGAGTAAGCTACCTGCGGAAACTTGTTTTGAACTTGAGAAAAATGACCGTTGGGATACCTTATTAAAGAGCGCACGTATTCCAAAAAAGTTCTGTGTGAAGTCAGTTTTTGTCGATAAAGTTTACAATACCCAAGTTAGCGTCAGGGTTGATTCAGCCGACATTCCTCAACTGCTCTTTGGAGATATTTACGTATCCCACAAAAATGGCGAAAAATTGATTTCTCTTATTTTTGCCCGACAAGAAATGTTTCAAAAAAATAACGACTACTTTGGATTTGCTCAAGCAAGTCTTGTTTTTAATGTTGATAAAGACGGTAATCTTATTTCCGAAATCGACGCAAAAGTCCACGTTAGCGAAACACCCGACATACAAAAATCTGAGGGTGATTCAGCCGACATCGTTATTCATAAAACCGTTCGATACTAACAATTTTTTTACCAAAAATTCAAAATTTTAGTTTTTTTCGAGTGTTAGAATTTAAATAGATGCGCACTCAACTCAGATCTTTCCTAATTTACTCATTTCTTCTAACTCCCTTTTGCAAAGCCGACTGGATCAACATCGAAGCCAGCACTGACAAAAGCTTAAACCCTAAAGTTTTACTTATTGGCCAAATTCACGAACTGCCAGGACCTAGTAAAAAATATGCTAAAAGCCAAAGCCAAGTCGATCGATTAAATTTCAAAAATAAAGAAGAAATTATTTTTACAAAAAAAAAGGTTGAAGACTTTATTCGAGCCCAAAATCCAAACCATCAAGTTTTTGTTCTGATTGAAGGGCTGGGACCACATAGCAAATTAGATCCGGATTCACAGTTTTACACTGCTGGAAGGGATGTAAAAGTTATTGGTTGGGACAACCGCTTTTTGACTGCGGTTTGCTTGGATCTTTTAGAACAAAGCTTATCCTTCAACAAAGATCCAAACATAAAAAAAACTGGCCCAGAGCTCGAAGAATACAACGTTCAATCACTTGCTTTAAATTTATCTTTCGATCTAGCTGTCTTATATCGCTCTTATACTATGGGCATAAACATCCTAGATCTTTTAAAACAAAACACAGAAGCAAAAATTGTCTTGGTTGGTGGAGCCTTTCATATAAAAGATGGTATTGCGGTTGCACTTCTTAAAGAAAACAATATTCCTTTTCAAGCCGTGATGAGCCCCACATCAGCAAGCATAAAAGAAGAAAGCCTTGAAGAATTAGTTAAGAAATACCTCCCTCAAAAACCAGAGCTCATCGAGGAAATTCGAAGAAGAGCAATAAGTCTTTTTACCGATTCAGTTAACAAAAATACTAAAATCCCTTTAGATAAATCCCAAGGTCTCGATGCGCTTCAACTCAAACAAGTCTCGCAATACATGGATAAGCTTGACTGGATGCTTTCTCAAAAACCAATTCAATAACCCTCAAAACAACAAGATAGCTCACAACTTACCTTTCATTGACAAAGCGCTTAACGCGCCGTATAAGGTATTTGTACGAATGGTTAAAACTAAAATCATTAGCCTAAGTACCCTTATCCTTCCCTTAATCCTTGCGTCTCAAGCTGAGATCCCGCTGCAAAACAATTGCAAAGAAATCCTCAAGCCACCACATGAGCGAGACCAGCATATTTTGATGCAAGAAATTTTTGCTC
>CAYOWH010000030.1:0-26945 GCA_964407615.1 uncultured Bacteriovoracaceae bacterium
TTTGAATCAGGTCTTGTTGCCGAGCACTACGCTGCACGTAAAGCATAAGAGATTGATCCTATTGATGAATTGAAAAAGCTGAGGGCGAAAGCTCTCAGCTTTTTTTGTTTCAACTTGCAAGCAGGAATTTTAGAAAAAAAATTTTCAGCTTCTATAAAAACACATTTTGGAGACATAGACTGAGCCCATGCCGCAGGCTCGCGTTCTTATTTCACGTTTGGCATTAGAAAAAAACTTGCGCGCGCTTATTGAGAATACAAATGCTTGGAGCGCTTTTCCTGTTTTAAAAGCGAATGCTTACGGACTTGGCTTCAAGGAGGTTGCGAGTTGTTTTGAAGATTCTTTTTCTTTAAATCAAGTTCCTTATTTTTGTTTGGCGCGAGTTTATGAGCTCCATCAAGCGCTTAACTTTTCAACAAAGAGAAAGTTTTTGCTTCTTAGTGAGTGGCCTGAAAAATTAAATGAACTTCCCTTAGATAAAGTCGAAATCTGCGTAACCTCGTTTGAGGATTTGGAGTTTTTGTCTGAATTTCAAAATTCTGTTTTTTTTCATCTGAAGTTAAACACAGGAATGAATAGGTTGGGTTTAAGAATTGAAGACATCTTGGCTTCTTCTGATTTGCAGGCAAAACTTGAAAAGCTATTTTCTAAAATAAAAAAACGCGGACACAGAATGCAGGGAATTCTTTCTCATCTATCCATGGGAGAAGATTCTCGTTCTCGTTTTACAGCAAGCCAGGAAGTTTTATTTGAAACAGGAGTCAATTTTGTAAAAAGCTTGTGGAGAGAAGACATTCCATGGATACATCTTTCTAATTCGCCAGGTGTTTTAACCAAGGTTGGTAACAAGATCAAAGCTTTGAATTCTTTTCGTCCTGGAATTAATTTGTGGGGAGTGCTTGATCCAGAAAAAAAAGTGAAGATTACTCCCGTTGTTCAAGTGAAAGCTCCTTTGCGACAGGTTATGTGGATTCAAAAAGGAGAAGGTGTGGGATATGGGCGTCGTTTTGTGGCGTCTCAAAAAACACGAGTGGGAATCTTGAATATCGGATATGCCGATGGATTAAGACGTGACTCGTGGAAACTGGGGCTTTCTTTTTATTTTGAAGGAAAAAAAGTTCCTTTTTTAGGAACAGTATCGATGGATATGTGTGCGGTGGATTGTACCCATATAAAAAGTAATTTGAAATTAGGTTCGGAATTTGAGTGGATCGGCGAGAAGCAGTCACTTGAAAAAATTGCTGAGGCTCAAAAAACAATTCCCTATGAAATTTTAACAAGTCTAAGTGCAAGAGTAGAGAGGGTGATTATATGAAAAGTTTTATTGTTCGTCGTTTCGCTTGGTTAAAAGAGCTGGGAGACTTTGGAATTTTTACCAAAGATGCGCTTGTTGCTTTTTTTACACCTCCTTTTCGAATGAACGTTTTAGTGGACGAAGTGGAATTTATTGGCAATCAAAGTCTTTTTATTATTTGTCTGACGTCGCTTTTTACAGGAGCTGTTTTTGCTTATCAGTCCTGGCTTGCTTTTTCGATCGTAGGTACTCAATCTCTTGTGAGCGTGAGTACGAGTTTGGCACTCCTCAGAGAATTAGCACCCGTCATGACGTCGATTGTTGTGGCAGGAAGGGTAGGGGCTGCGATGGCCGCAAATATCGGTATTATGCGCGTGACTTCGCAAATTGATGCTCTTGAGTTGATGGCGATATCGCCTTTGCAATATCTTGTAACGCCCAAGCTCATTGCATCCATCGTGAGCGTTCCTCTTTTATGTGCGGTGTTTTGTCTTATTGGAAATGTCGGAGGGTACATTGTAGGAGTGGGCGTTTGTAATGTGGATGCGGGCATCTATATTCAGAAACTCAAGGAATATTTAGATCCTATGGATCTCTACCATGGGATGATTAAGGCAACGTTTTTTGGTTTTTTGATTTCCGCGATTAGCTGCTACAAGGGTTATCGCGCAAAAAATGGTGCCGAGGGAGTTGGGCGCGCAACAAATGAATCTGTTGTTTTGAGTATCGTGACCATTCTTGTTTTAGATTATTTTTTAACAGTTTTAATTCCTACAGGAAGACGTTTGTCATGAAAGAAGAAATTATTATCAGTATCAAAGATGTTTGGAAGAGTTTTGGAGAGAGAAAAATTTTATCTGGCCTAAATTTAGAAATTCCTAAAGGAAAAATTGTTACCATGCTCGGCTTCTCGGGAACGGGTAAGTCTGTTCTATTAAGGCACATATTGGGATTGATGAAGCCTGACAAGGGAAAGGTCCTCGTGAAGGGACACGATGTTGTTCATCTCAAAGGAGAGGATCTGCGTGAGGTTCGCCAAAGTTTTGGAATGCTTTTTCAAGAGGTAGCTCTTTTTGATAGTTTGAATGTTTATGACAATGTGGCTTTTCCTTTGCGAGAGCATCAAGGATATTTGACGGAAGAGATGATCGAACGAAAAGTCGAGGATTTGTTGACACTTGTGGAGCTTTCTCGAAATGAATTTTATAAGATGCCCGATGAACTTTCGGGAGGTATGAAAAAACGTGTGGGTCTTGCTCGTGCTTTGGCACTTGATCCTGAAATCTTGCTTTGTGATGAGCCCACAACGGGCTTAGATCCTGTCACCACTTATAAAATTGACGATTTAATTGTCGAAACATCTAAACGCTTTAAAAGTACTGTGTTTATGATTTCACATGATATTCACGCAGCTCTCCGCATTTCTGACTATTTGGCATTTCTTTGGCAGGGAAAGATTATTGAATATGGAACACCTGAAGATTTAATCAATTCTCGTCATGATATTGTTCAACAATTCTTAAGCTCTGCAGGAGTTAACCGAAATAGCTTTGAGGGAGCGCGTCAGTGAGACCACAAACACACGGGTATGACCGTGAATTATTATCAGGTCTTTTTGTATTATTAGGCATATTTGTCGTGGGTCTTTTTTCTTTAAAGATTACCGACTCGCCTGTTTTTCGTCCGGGAACGGAGTATACCGTCTATCTCAATGATGCCACAGGAATTTTTAAAAGTTCAAAAGTAAAAATTTCTGGAATCAACGTGGGTGTCGTGAAAGACATCGAACTTTCCGAAGGAAAGGCAAAAATTCAAATTATTATTGATCGAGGACATAAGATTGAAAAGGGTTCTTATATACTTCCGCGTTCTCAAGGTATTTTAGGGGATCGTTTTTTAGAGATCGTTCCACCTGATATCAATTCAAAGCAAGAAGATAATAAGAGTAAAGGTTCTCAGCTCATTCCTAAACAAGAAGGTGCTTCTGCTTCTTACCGGTTCTTTAATTTACTTTTTCCTATAGCGGCTGCAGATGAAATTTATCAGTCTGGAGATACTATTCCATCTAAACAGGGCACAGCGTCTGCAGATGATGTCATGAGAAAGCTGGGAGATATCAGTCAAGACGTGAAAGTGCTTGCTAAAGACCTTCGCGACATTATTCATGAAAACAAAGGCGATATTCATGATGCAATTAAAGCCATTCGTCGTTCAGCTGATAATCTTGATTTGGTTCTGAGAGATATTGGTGAGAAAAATACAAGAACAGATTTAAAAGAAGCAATTCACGGGCTTCGAGATGCTGTTCAAAATATTAAAGATATTTCCGAAAAAATTAATAAAGGTGAGGGAACGGTTGGTAAGTTGGTGAACGATCCGCAGACGGCTGATCAATTGGTACGAGCGTTGAATTCTATCAATGAGTATTTAGATCGAGCTCGTCGTACACAGGTAACCGTAGATATGAGTACAAATTATCTTACGGGAACACATAAAGCGAAATCTTTTTTTGATTTGAAAATGATGCCCAGAAGTTCTTATGGCTATAAATTTGGTCTTGTACAAGATCCCGGGGGGCGTCTCACAAAAACTGAAAAAACAGTTAGTGTTGGCGGGGCGGCTCCTGTCACGACGATTGAAGAGAGCTACGATAAAACAGCCTTTAAGTTTAATTTGCAATTTATACGCAAGATTTATCAAACAAGTTTAAGGGTGGGAATGATTGAGAGTACTGGAGGCGTTGGCTTTGACCAAGAAATATGGAGAAATCATATTTTATTAACAGCCGAAGCTTTTGATTTTGGAAGAGAAAATGAAAATGCTCGAGTACGAGTTTTTGCAAGATTACTTTTTTTAGACTCAATTTTTGTTCAAGCTGGATATGATGATCTTGCTGCCAAAGTAACGTCTCGTCGCTCAAAATCTTTTTTTGGCGGCGTTGGATTGTCTTTTGATGACAATGATTTAAAAAACTTTTTCTTCTTGCTATCGGGGCGTTGATTGGATGACGCATGAGTAAGAAAAAAGAGGAAACGATTAGTTTAAAAGAGGTTACCAAAACGGATGCCAATACTCTTTCTGGTCGAACCATCCTCTCTATTGAGCAAATCTTAGGAGATAAATCACCGCTTGATATCGATCAGGGAAAATTTTTACTCAAACTCAAAACAGGAAGAAGATTAGAAAAAATTGTCCAAAAGACAAAAGGAAAAACCAATCTAGAAACTTCTTTTAAAGGAGGATTGGTTTTAGGGCCTTTTTCTAAAAGTCAGATCGTTGCTCTTTGTGAAGAACAGCTTTTAACCAAAAGAGATGAGTTACTTGTGCCTCAAGGAACGTGGAAGGTTGTAAGCGATGTTATTGAGGAAGTATCTTTTGAGCAGCTAGCTTCAGAGGACTTTACTTCCACGCATTCACTCACGGGCTCGGTCACAGAAACTCAAACAGCAACCATGACGTCAACGGCAATTTCTCTTTCTCCGAATGGTGAAGCTAATGAAAAACAAAATAAGACTCTAGAAAAAACACAAGCCGCATCTGCTGAAGCGGTTAAGAGGGGAGAAGCGACTGAAACAATTGTTCGTCCTGCTCAAAAGCCTCAGATAGCTCCGCAAAAAAAGCCCCCAACGCTTACAAATGCAGGAGTTTATGTCTGGCTTTTTGTGGGGGTTTCCGTTGTAGCAGCTCTAACCTACTTAAATTTTTCATCAAAGAATAAACAGGGTACGCGGGTTGCTCCCAAATATACTCCACAGCCGTACGCCGTAAACCAAAATATACAAAATGAGGAATGGCCTGAATATTTGAAGGCTAAAGATTTTGAAGTCTTAAAATCAAATCGTTCGCCTCTTTTAATGAAGCTGGATCCAATTATGGAGGCCTATGAAAAAGGGGCCAAGGTGATTTCTGAGCCTGATATGAAGCTTTTAAGAATTTTGTCAGGGCCAGGTTCTTCTTCTTTAGAGGCCCGTGTTTTGGCCTCAAACATGTTGGCCGCTTTAGCTCTTTCAAAACAACAGACTGACGAATCAAGAAAAATTTTAGATAAATTACTTGAGATTGTACCCACGGATTCTACAACTCTTTTAAATCGGTCACTTACTTTTTTTGCAACTCGAGATTACAAAGAGGCAAAAGACTTTGCATCCACAGCACTTCGGTTGTGCAAGGGACAAAGTTGTTGGGTGTCTCGATCTATGTTGGGTTTGATTGCAGGCGAAGAAAAGCGATGGGCTGACGTAGAAGAAAACTTTAAAGCTGCTCTTGAGGTTTCAAGAGGCAATTTATGGGTTCAGGGTTTGAGAATGCGAGCTCTTGCGGATTCTCCTAGGGATTCACTAAAATCAAAGTTTTCTTTGCTCCTCACAGAGTCTTTTGTGTTGGATCCGGATGTTATGGTAGATGCTCCCTTGAGGGCTCCTTTTGCCATACAGATATTTTTAAATGAGGTTGTGAGAGGATATCGTAATGCGCTTGATATTGCGGCTGACACTCTTACGGATGGTCAAAGAAAGTATTTTCAATGGATACTTTCTCGTATGGAGTTAAATCCTTTATCAATCACTGCTAAAGAAGCACTTGATAAATTACAAAATGAACCCGCAACCTTGTCTCAACTAGCAGCAAGTTATCTCGAAAAAGATGCTGGCCGGCTCGATCGAGCTGCCGATATTATTACACGAACTCTCACGAGGCTTTCCGGGTCGCCTATAAAAAGTTCTTGGCCTTGGTCTTTTGCGGGAGATATTCAGCGATCACGAGGGTTAAATGATCAAGCGATTATCTTCTATGAGGGGGCTTTAAGTCGTAATCCTCGGGATGTGAATGCGGTATTTGGTTTGGCGCTTATTTTGAGAGAGAAGAAAGAATTTAAAGCTTCGTTTCAAAAAATTGAAGAAGCTTTGTCTTTAGATCCTGATTATATCCCTGCACAACTTCGTAGAGATCGATTTGAGTGGGAAAAGTTCTGGTTATCTAAGTAGAGAAAGTAAAAGTCTTAATGGGCTACGATGTGACATTCTACAGGGATTTCTTGTCGAGACAGTCCCATAGAAAGACACAGATCGTTATAGCGTTTAAGAATATGTTCTTTTTGATAAATCATTTCCTGCCTCCAAGTTGAGTCAGGTATTCGAAGTTGAAGCCTTTTGCCTTTGGGGCCTTCTAAGACACCTTGAAAAAAGACGTGGCTTTGAACCAGGGCAGTGGAGCTCATCTTCCAGGCCCTTATATAAATAAGAAGCGGTAGACCTCTTAAAGAACTTTTAATTTGAGTGCTTTCCACGCCCACGATGCTATCTTATACCTGATTCAGGCAAAGAGATGAAAAAGAGAATAAAAAAGCTTCAAAAAAAGCTCTTTTGCAGATCAGCTTTATTAACAGTGAGTCTCCTTATGTCGGCTTTTTTTGTTTTTTCAGCCTGTTCCTATCATGCAGGGGATTCTCGTTCTCCTGAAACGGAGTTAAAGTTATTTATTCCCGTTCTTGAAAATAATACGTCGACCAGTTTTGATTTGAATGTTCTCACCAGCCAACTAAGAGAAATGCTTGCAGGAGTTCGGGGGGTACACATCGTCATGTCTCCCGATGAAAGCGAGGCGGTGATTCTTGCAAAAGTCGTTGAATTTACAAAGTCATGGGGGCCTACGGCCTATAAAGGTACTCCTGAAACAGAGCTCAATGGGGGCTTGAGAAATAACTTTATAAGTGCTCAATCTGTGGCAATTTCTTTGACGATTGAAATTTCTAAACTCAATTCCTCCAAGGAAAAGTTATGGAGTATTGTTTTAAACGAAAAAGATTTTTATCAGCTCACAGATCGTTTAGAGTTAGAAAAGGGCTCCGCAGAAGCTCCACAAATTCATGCTTCTCGAGAAACATTACTTGTGAAAAAATTAGGCGAGAGAATTTTTAGAAGAGCTAGAGCTCAGATTGTGGACGATTTTTAAATGCAAATCTTAGATTTTTTTAAAATAAAATTATCTACTTCATCGCCTTGGGTAGGTCTTTCGGAAGAGCTTACAGGGTATGAAAGAGAAATTTTACGGGGTCTATGTGGAGAACAGAAAAGACAATTTTTAGCTTATGAGATCAAGGCCGATGGACCTGGGGCTGATCTTGAAGGTGAGTTTTCGGCCCTTGATTTTTTTAGTGCTTCAAAAGTTTTTTATCTTCATCTAAAGACTGATCCCCAAAAATGGAGTGATGAGGCTAAAAGAGTTTGGGAACGCCTTATTCAGCTAAGCTCTCCACAGGGAAACTGGCTTTTTGTTTCGAGCGAAACAGAAAAGTTTTTGAATAGTCCTTCTCTGAAAATTCTTAATGGTAGTTCCTGTGCTCATTCTTATGCGTGGGCAACTTATTTCAATGAAACACTCCAAGCTCAATTAAATACAGAAAAAATCAATTTTCTTTTGACTCAAGAAATTGAAGATATTTTGCAGCTCAAACATTGGATTGAGTTGTGGCTTCTGGGAGGAGATGAGTGGGCTCGACATGCGTTGGGTTGGGGTGACTTGTCAGCGAGCGAAAAGAGAGTTTTTCAGGTTGATCGAAATCTTTCGTATGAGTGGGTTGATGCTGCTTTGAGCGGAAATAAGCGTGTGTTTTTACAATTGTCTCAGCAGCTTATCGAAAAAGAAGGTGAAGACCCTATTCGGCTCTTAGCTCTTTTGGGAAAGTCTATTAAAATTGCCTCTCAACTTGCTATGAACGAGGAAGTTTCAGGGGAGCCCCCTTTTTTGATCACAAAGCTTAAAAAACTTAAATTCAGACCAGAAATTTTGGATTGGTGGTGCAATTGCGATTTATCTTTAAAAAGCACACGAGCAGATGCTCTTGGATTACTGGCTCAAATACCTTAGGACAAAAAATTTTAATATTACTTAGAAGTTGCGCGAGTAAGACGAGAAACGTAACGAGCAGCAGTTCTCTTGTGAAGAACGCCCTTAGAAGCTGCCTTCATGATCTTGGAAACTGCAACTTTAAGAGTATCTGTTCCAGAAGCTTTTGAGCTTTTAGTGGATTTTGCAGCTTTGATCGCAGAACGTACAGCCGTTAAAACACCTTTGTTACGAGCTGTTTTACGAATAGTTTGACGTGTACGTTTTTGAGCAGATTTCGTATTTGCCATGGGGATGTTGTAATTTTCTGAGAGGGGAGTGTCAAGTTTATTGCTGATATTATTGGGTTTTAGTCCTATAAAAAAAGGGTGCTCAAAAGGAAGCAGAAAAAATCAAATTTGAGCGTCTTGTTGAGCCAATCCGAGGGTTTACTTGAGACATCTCCTAAAAGGCCTCTAAGTCAAAAAGCTTTGGAAAGCCTTTTGGCCCTTATCTTGAAAGAGCTTAAAAGTGACCCACAGTATCTCCAATACGTTGAAAAAAGAGGGCTTCCTCTAAGCCTGGAGCTTCATTGTTGTGAGGATCGAGAAATGCGATCTTATCAAAAAAAATTTCGAAAACTTGATCGAACAACCGATGTTTTGAGTTTTCCAAGTTTAGAAAGTCCAGAGTACAATCCTGAGGGTTTTATGGGAGCTTTGATTGTCTCTTTGCCCGCGGTTCTTCGAAATGCAGGTCGTTACAAGCGTGATTTTAAAACGGAGTTTACAGAGGTTTTTATTCATGGAGTTTTACACCTTTTAGGCTTTGATCATGTAAAAGTTTCTCCTAAGAAGCGTCAGCGAATGCGAGCTGTCCAAAAAAATATACGTAAGCTTGTTTGTGATTGAATCTGCGCTTCGTTGAAGTCCTCTAATTGAGCTGTTACAAACATCCTATGGAAACTCTAAGCCTCAAGGAATTAGGACTTCGAGTTGAAGAATTTCGCGAACGCGTGCTTCAACTGGGGAGGTCTCTTTGACGTCACAGGTAAGCGCCGGCGCGTAGAGGAAATCACTCATCTCGAAAGCTCTCCAAGTTTTTGGAATGACAACGCAAAAGCAACAAAAATTCAAAAAGAAAAAAATCAACTTGAAAGTGTTCTCAGCCCTTTCTCTCGAGTTTCAAAAAACGTAGACGATTTGAAAGCCCTTCATCAGTTGTGTGTCGAAATGGGAGAGGTTGATTCTTCTTCACAAGAGGAATTTTCAAGTGGCTTCGCAAGTGCCGAGGAAGAGCTGCGAAAACTTGAGTTGAGTCGGATGTTGTCGGGCGAGAATGATGCAGGCAATTGCTATCTCTCCATCAATGCGGGAGCGGGTGGAACAGAGGCCTGTGATTGGGCGTCTATCTTGGCGCGTATGTATCAGCGCTATGCTCAAAAGCAAGGATTCAAGGCGGACGTTGTTGATTTTACGGATGGAGATGGAGCGGGTTATCGCTCGATTACCTTCGAAGTATCAGGAACTAATGCGTATGGTTTTTTAAAGGCTGAGGTGGGTGTTCATCGTTTGGTAAGAATAAGTCCGTTTGACTCAAATGCACGTCGGCACACGAGCTTTGCAAGTGTGTTTGTTTATCCCATGATCGAAGATGATATTCAGGTTGAAGTGCGCACAGAGGATTTGAGGGTGGATACCTATCGTGCGGGAGGAGCCGGTGGACAACACGTTAACAAAACAGACTCTGCCGTTCGAATGACTCACTTGCCAACGGGCATTGTGGTTCAGTGTCAGGCGGAGCGATCTCAAATTCAAAACCGCGAAAAAGCTATGAAAATGTTGAAAGCCCGCTTATACGAGTTGGAGCTTCAAAAGCGTCAAGCGGAAGCAGATAAAGTCAACGCTACCAAAAAATCTATTTCATGGGGTTCGCAGATTCGTAACTACGTTCTTCAGCCTTATCAGTTAATCAAAGACACTCGGACACAACACGAAACAAGCAATGTTGATAAGGTTCTCGATGGTGATATTCAGGACTTTATTGAAATGTATCTGTTGAAGGGAGGAGTTGCGAGTGATGTTGAGGATGATTTGGAATAGGATTTTTTATATTTAATCCCCATTACGCTTTAAATTAAGAGATATTGTTAAGGTCTTAACTTAATGAAGACGAATTCATGAAAACTTCACGTAACTTTTTTTAAGTAAAGTTATATTTAAGATATGTTCCGGACGTTAACTGTGTTTTGTCAGGGATTTTGTTTTTCTTTTTTCTTAACTTTTTTGCTTAACGTCTTTCATTCCAGGAGTTCGGTCAACGAGTTTCAGACTTTAGAAAGTGTTTCTCCTATTTTTCAAAAAAAAGAATATGAAATTGTTATCAATAATATTTATTTAGGAAGTCAGAGTCGTATACGTGATAAAGAGAATGTTTTTTTAAGAGTCACGCTCGATGAAAATAATGTTTTTGATATCGGACGCAATCAGCATTGGAGCATCAAGCGAGGTAAGCGAATTTTAGTGAATCAAAAATTGAAGCTTGATCCTCAGTTTGTCAAAGCTGGAAAAGCGGATTTTTCTCTGGAGCTTATGAGTGATCAAAGCATTTGGGGTCTAGGTGAAGCGGTAGTTTCTATTTTAAATTGTCGGACAAAAACTGAAAACTTAGATCAGGGAAATCGTTTCTTTGAGTGTGCTGTTCCTGGAGAGCTTACTCCTGTTGTGAGTTACGGATTGTTTGAGAAAAACTTGCCTCAGCCTGACTTAAAAATTAAACAAATTGCCTCTCATTTAAACCCATAGAAATATTAAGATCTTAACTTAGTGAAGACGAATTAACGAAAATTTCACTCAACTTTTATCGTGTCAGTTTAAGATGAAGATATGCATAACCCTTTTGAAGAATTTATTAAGAAGGCTATTTTTTTAATTGGTATTGGTTTTTGGATTTCAACGACTGAGACATTTAAAAAAACATCTTTTCTGTTTAAAGAGAACAAAAAGATTCTTAAAGAGACTCGGGACAGTATTGATAAAGTAGGATCTCGTTCAAATTAGAATACCAATTCTAGTATTTCGTTGAGCGCTTCGAGCTCTTCGTTCCAGTATTGTTGAGTTGTGAATTGTGTGAACATTCTGGAAAACGAGGGATCATCCCATCGACGAGAAATCCACGCAGAGTAGTGAATCATCCTAAGAGCTCTCAATGGCTCTACAAGGCTTAAGGTGCTTCGATCAAAATCACGCATCATTTCGTAGCCCTGTAGGAGTTCCTCTCTGAGTTGAAGATCTTCTTCGCCGCGGCCTTTTGCAATCATCCAAAGGTCTTGCACGGGCGGTCCGGTGAGCATGTCGTCAAAATCAAGAATGAAAGGACCACTTTCATTCCACAAAACGTTTCCTACGTGAAAGTCTCCATGGATACTTTGCGTGAAAATGTTTTCCATTCGTTGTTCAATGATTTGAAATAAATTGAGACAGGTTTTTTCATAGTAGGGGGCAATGTTTTCATTTAAAAAAGGGGAATCAATAAGTGTTTTTAAGGACTGCCGCCCATAAGTGTCGAGCGTGAGCTTCTGGCGAAATTGGGATTCAAAACGAGCGCCTACAGAGTGTATTTTGCCTAGAAAACGTCCAAGCTGACGCAATTCTTCGGGCTGAAGCTCGTCTTTGAGGCGTCCTCTGACTTTTGGGAAAAGAGTAAATAATATTCCGTCCTCTGTTTGATGAAGTTCTTGAAGAGGAACGATGACTGGGATTTCAGCCTCTTTGAGTTCTTTTAGAAATTGATGTTCCTCGAGAATTTGTTCGCGAGACCACCTACCAGGTCTATAGAATTTTGCGACAATACTTTTTTCCCCCATAATCTCTTCTTCTATGCCTATTTCGTAAACCCGATTTTCAAGACTGTTTAAGGCAAAGCTCCTTCCAGTGGTACGAAGGCCAGGGTGTTTTTTTTGAAGAGCATTTTCGACCGAATTGAGAATAAGATCCGGACTCAAGCTAAAAAAAGACTGTCTAAGCTCTGGTTCTTGAGGGGTGTGGTTCTTTCCCATATTTAAATCAATCCTAGCAGATAGGTGCGTTGATAGAGATAAACTTTATTTGACCAGTGAGGCATGCGGTGGGAGAAATAAGAGTGTGAAATTTTGGGCTTTTATCGATCGCGTATGGCTCTCTTTAGGATCAGTAAAGCTTACTTTTGTTATTTTTTTTGGGCTTCTTTTGCTATCGATTCCAGGCACGATTTTTTTGCAAGAAAACATATCGAATGTTGATCCTGCTCTTCAGTATGACTACGAGTTTTGGCAATTTGGTCAGTGGATTCAACTTTTTCGATCGTATCATTCGTTTTGGTATGTCTCTTTGTTTGTCATCTTATCTGTTAATTTAATTGTTTGTAGCTACGAACGTTGGCCGCAAATGTGGAAGCTTGCCTTTGCCCGACCTGTTGCTTTGAAGGATGAGGCCCTTTCCCTAAAGGCAAAGGAGCATCGTTTTTCGGCGCAGCTTTCTACGAGTCAGTTTGAAAATATAAAAAAAGATTTTGAAAAATGGGCTTCTCAAAAATGGATCAATTTTAAAATCCTTGAGGACTCTAACGACCGATGGCAAGTTTTTTGGCAAAAAAATCAACTTGCTCGATTGGCCAATTATTTAGTTCATACTTCTTTACTTTTAATTTTTGCGGGAGCAATTTGGTCTGGTCTTTACGGCTTTGAGGGAACTCTCAATATTCCCGAGGGCGCAGCTGTCGATACTTTTTTAATGTTTAAGGAAGGCAGCGATGCGGGTCTTGAGCGTCCTCCAGGCAATCAGGGATTGTTGAATGAGCGGATGATGGACTACAGAGTGGAGGCTTCTACTTTTAATGTTGAGTTTTATAAAGATTTTCCAGGCCGACCCAAGGAGTTTGCAACACACTTAAATGTGATTGATCGAGGAACGGGACAAATCGTCAGTTCTAAAACGATTCGGGTAAATGAGCCATTGGAAGTTGGTAAATACACTTATTACCAAGCAAGTTATGGCTCGCTTGGTGATTATCGCTTAGACATGCGAGTTATTCGCAAGTCTTCTCTTGTGGCTGATGGAGCTAATTCTACTTTTAGTGATCAAAAATATATTTCTACAAAACTGGGTCAGGTACAAAAACTTGATCAATTTAAAACAGCTTTTGTGCCTGTGAAGTTTGTCGAAGATATTGAGGGAAGGGGGCCTGCGTTGCAGGTTCAAGAGTCTCGAGGAGACACGCTCGTGGGAGAGCCTTTTTGGGTTTTAAAGAATGATCCTGTCTATGATTTTGGACGCGACAAGGAGTGGGCGATCGTTTTGGATTCATATAAGCCGCTTTATTTTACGGGCTTACAGCTTTCTTACGATCCGGGTGCGCCTGTTTATTGGTTGGGTTGTTTAGGAATGGTGTTAGGAACTTTTTATGCGTTATTTTTTCAACACAAGAAATTTTATTTTATTGTTCAAAAAACTAATTCTCAAAAGTTAGAGGTTGATTTTACGGGAACAACACATCGATTGCCTCATAGTTTTGAGGCAGAATTAAAAAAATTAAGCGAGCAATTATCTGCGCAGGTGATTGGAAAGAAAATGAAAGAGGGAGAGTCTTAAAATGAATTCAGTACTTCATGTCTGGTCCGTTGGATTTTTGAATTATTCGGCCTTTATTTATTTAGCGTCTATGTTTTTTCTTTTTATCGGTGTTTTGCGAGACCCTCAAAAAAGTAAATGGGTTTTGATGGGGAAATATTTAGCGTTGGCGGCTCTTTTGTCTCATACCGCTGGATTGCTTTCTCGTTGGTATCTTGGAGGCGCTGAGCGTCCGCCCTGGACAAATCTTTATGAGAGTCTTGTGTTTTTTGCGTGGGGAGCGAGCGTGCTTTTGAATTTAGCACTCTTTAGGTGGAAGGTGACTTTGGCGGGTGTTGTTCTTACGCCCTTTATTTTTTTATTGATGGGTATGAGTGTGATGACGCCAAACAAGGTTGTAGAGCCCCTTATACCTGCCTTACAAAGTTACTGGAATCGCATTCATGTCGTTTTTGGAATGCTCTCTTACGGTGCGATTATGTCTTCTGCAAGCCTCGCTTTTTTGCATCTCTTAAAAAATAATTTTTCTATTAAAAAAATTGGAGGAATGCTTTCGCTTCTTTCTATGATGTTGGTTTTGATGATGGCAGGTCGAGAATTCTATAAAACAGGGCGTCTCTATCTAGCGCGAACAGTGGAGCAAACGCTTCCTGATGGAAGCAAGGTTCAGGTGAAAGATCAATTTCGCGAGTACGAGGGGGGGCCGATTGTTACTCGTTTTGAGGAAGTACCTCGAGGAAATATTTTTGTTGTGTTGTCGACGGTTCTTTTTTTGGCAGCCTCTCTTGCGTATTTTTCAAAATCTTTTCACAAGCACGGACATAAATTGTTTGCGGGTGGAATTTTTTTCATGCTGGTTTTTTTGCTTTGGATTATGTGGACGACTCGAGTAAACGAGCACATAACTTTACAGTCGAATCCCTATTTGCTGATGAGTTTGTTGACCGCTTTTTTCTTTGATCTTTTTTATTTTGCGGTCCTTGGAAATCAAAAAAAGTTTATGGATTCTCTGCCCTCGGCTAATCGTTTAGATGAGTTAAGCTATAAAAATTTGCTTTTTGCTTTTCCCGCTCAAACATTACTTCTGATCACAGGGGCTATTTGGGCATATTATTCATGGGGAAGAAGCTGGGGTTGGGATCCTAAGGAAACATGGGCCTTTATTACTTATGTGGCAATGCTTATTTACTTGCATGGAAAGCTTTTGATGAAGTGGAAGCCAAATACTCTCTCTATTTTAGCGATTGTGACGATGGCCATCATGATTTTTGCTTTCTTAGGAGTGAATTTACTCTTAAGTGGATTACATTCATACGGGGCAGCCTAGATTGAGAAAATCATGGGTTTAGGAAAAGCAACGCTAAGTTTTACTAAGTTTACTCACGAGGAATGGGTGCTCCCTGAATTACCTACGTTTATTGTCATGGGTCGTTCGAACGTAGGTAAAAGCTCGTTGCTAAATGCTCTTGTGCATCCCCAGCGAATTTTTAGAACAGGAAGTACTCCTGGAGTGACTCGAGGTTTGGTCGGCGCTGAAGTCGCTATGGGAAAAAAGGCTTTGTTCATCCTTGATTTGCCAGGATGGGGGTATGCAATTCGCCCCAGCGCTGAAATTCGCGAGTGGGAAGATTTAGGAAAAAAACTTGTAAAAAAAGTTAACCAGCCTCTTACGAAAGTTTTTTGGTTACTGGATCCAAGAAGAAAGCCTGATGAGATGGACTCTTTAGTTCACAAGTGGATGTTTTCTTTTGATCATCATTTTATTTTTACCAAAGCAGATCAGATCATTCGTTCTAAAAGAAAAGAAGTTGAAAAAACATGGTCAGCTGTTTTGGGTGAAGGTTTTACAGATTGGAAATGGATGAGCTCTAAAACAGGAGAAGGTCTTGAAGATTTTGCAAAGCTTGCGCGAACTTTTGTGCGTGATGTTTTAGCATCTCGCCAATAAATTTAATTGATGAAAAAACAAGAGCGAGCTGATTATATTCTTAAGCAATTAAATCAGCTCTATCCCACAACACCTATACCGCTTGATCATAAAGATCCTTATACGCTATTAGTTTCTGTTTTGCTTTCGGCACAATGTACGGATGTGAGAGTGAATAAAACAACGCCTGCTCTTTGGAAGTTGGCAGATAACCCCCTTGATATGTCGAAGCAGGACGTGAAGGCTGTTGAGCAGATCGTGAAGCCTTGTGGGCTGGGTCCTCAAAAGTCAAAGGCCATAGTTGAGTTAAGCAGACTGTTAATGGAAAAACATAAGGGGGTTGTTCCTGAGAGCTTTGAGGATTTAGAGGCTTTGCCCGGGGTTGGTCATAAAACTGCGAGTGTTGTGATGTCTCAAGCCTTTGGTCATCCCGCGTTTCCTGTGGATACTCACATTCATCGATTGGCAAAGAGATGGAAACTTTCAAGCGGGCGTTCAGTTGTTCAAACAGAACGCGATCTAAAAAGAATATTTCCCGAAAGTTCTTGGAATAAGCTACATCTTCAAATCATTTTTTATGGTCGAGAACATTGCACAGCTCGAGCCTGCCAGGGAAAAACATGTTTGATTTGCGCAAAGCTTAATCGAAAATAACCAGGAGTTGTTGTCATCTTTGATTGAAGCTAAGCTTTTTTTCTTAAGACATGTGGAACTTTCTTAAGCCTTTAATTTTTTCTTTTGATGCGGAATTCGTTCATGAGTTTTCCCTTAAACTTATAGAAAATTTAGGCGCGAATCGTCCGCAGGTTTTAGAATGGGCAAGTGGCCAAGAGAAGATTTTAGATTTATCTCAGAATGTTTCGTTTTTAGGAAAAAATTTAAAAAGTCCGGTGGGATTAGCTGCGGGCTTTGATAAGAATTCTAAAATCTTGCCTTATCTTTTTCATCTTGGATTTTCCTCTGCAGAAATTGGGAGTGTGACCTTGCGTCCTCAAGGTGGAAATCCAAAACCAAGGCTTTTTCGAGGAGATCAAAGACTTTTTAATTTTATGGGTTTTAACAATGAGGGGGCTGAAGTGATTGCTCAAAGGTTATCTAGTTATCATGTCCCTAAGGATTTCGTTGTTGGAATTAATATAGGTCTAAACAAAGAGACTCCCCACGAATTAGCTGCTCAGGAATATGCACGTAGTTTTGATATTTTAAAATCTTTTGGGGATTATTTCGTGATTAATGTGAGTTCTCCAAATACTCCTGGATTGAGAGCTCTTCAGGATTTAGTTGCAATTGAAAAAATATTTTCTGTTCTTAAAAAAGTTTCATCTACTCAACCTATTTTTTTAAAGTTAGCTCCAGAGCTAGAAGAGGGACCGTTGAGTGAGTTTTTTGCTCGAGCTTCTGATTTGGGAATCGATGGCTTTGTGCTTACTAATACCTTAGGAGGAGTAAGAGAGGAGAGTCGTGGAGGCTGGAGTGGTGCGCCCTTGACGGAGCTTTCGCGTGATCGATTAACATTTGCGCGTTCTCAAACATCGCTTCCAATCATCTCAGTAGGGGGAATCATGAATGCTAAGGAAGCTTATGAGCGAAAAAAACGAGGAGCTAATTTGATACAAATCTATACGGGATGGATTTTTGGCGGCCCTCGTTTTCCTCTTGAGCTTGCTCGTGGCTGGAAGAGTTAAATGTCTTGCTTTAGTGACGAATCTTTAAGGGAATTTTCAAAAGGCTTTGAAGTCTCTGATCTTGCAAAGATTTTTTATCTTATTGAGAAGAATGCTCTTTCTCGAGATCCGTATTGGACGGAGGAAAATTATTTAGCTCATATTCTCTCAAGTGAAGATCGTGTTTTTTTATTGAAAGAAAACGAAAAGATCACAGCTTTTGTTTTTTATCGTTTGATTGTGTCTGAGATGGAAATAACTCACTGGAGTGTTTTAGAGAAGGGAAAGGGAAGAGGTGCTTACTTCTTTCAAGAGTTTCTTGCTCAGTGTGGAAAAAAAGCCACAAAAATTATTTTAGAGTGTGGTGAATGGAACAAGGCTGCTGAGAATATTTATAAAAAATTTTCATTTACTAAAACAGGATTTCGGCCAAGTTATTATAAAACGGGTGAGGGCGCCTGGGTGATGGAAAGAAATTTAAACAGTTAATGATTTTTAGTTAGGTGCGAAGTATTTAATGTTATTGATTTTTAAACTGTCACCATAAGAATCACACCATTCAGGCCTGTCGGGTACTTCTGTTTCGGATCTCCACTTAAAGCCAGGTAGATCACGGGAGTATTTTTTATAAATTAATTTTGTCTCAGTGTCTCTCAGGACTGTAATTGCCCGACACACGTTTCTGCCGAATTCTTTGTTGGTGGAAGTTGAGGTGCGATTTTTGTAGGCATCCAGATCAGCTTTCAAGCTTGAAAACGTCACTCCCCAATCTCTCTGAAGCCTATACTTTAAGTAAAGTGCCCATTTACTATCTTGAAAACGATATTCAGGCACGATCATCAGTTTTTGTATATAATCTACGATTAAATTTTCTAGTGCGTCAGGATTACTAGGAAAGCCTGTTGTTACTCCAATTTTGTAGAAAGGAGCTAGACTCAGATTTTTTTGTGGTTCTATTTCGTAGGGGTTCATCCCATTTTTTAGAAAGTAGACAATACTTAGATAGGGGTCTGAGGTCATATCTTTTGTTTTTTTGCTTATAACATTGCTGTATGTTTCTGTATAAAGTTTTGAAGGATCAAATCCTGTTACACAATAATAATAACTATCTTTGGTATTTAAAATTAGATCGTTAACGGATCGATCACAAAATGAGCTGTCTTGAACTTGTCCAAGTGTATTGGAGTCTCCGCCGTTGTAGGGTTTTTGGTTTAAAAAAATATTTTGTGTTTTTGAAAGATTATGTAACCAAACAAAACCACTTCTTATCATGTCTTTTTGTATTTCAGCGTCTGTGTATTTTAACTGTGTATAATCTCGAACAATTCGTGAGTAAGTTTTTACGTCTGGATAGTTTGCCGGATACTGAGTTTGAAGATTGTAGAGAATTCGATTGACCGTATGCCCCCCAATACTAATGAAGGTTTTATCGTCTTTTTTTACGTATGGAATTAGTTGGTCTGTTTCGGTATTCAGCCAAGGTTTTTTTTCTGCATCTTTGTAAGCGGAACTATCAAGAGTTTCTTTGATATCAGGAGTTCTTTTGATAACCTCTATTTCGTTATAACCGATCTCTGAAACATAAAAATTATTTACGGCTTGAAACTCAAGATTTGAACCGAGTCTTAATATGCGGATATCTTCTTCATAGATTTTTGGATCTGTGGGAAATGTGGTTCCACTATCTGAGCCCTCCTCTGTGTCGACATAATCATAAAAGGGATCAATATTAGGAATTCCGGTACTTATGGGCCTATATTTATATCGAACTCCAACGCTGCTGCATTTGGTATTCTGAAAAGCATCACTAAAAACTTTGACATAAAAATTATTTACCTCAGCTTTTTTGAGAGGATTAATTTTTACTTCAATTGAGTTTTGTCCTGCGCCTATAGTTTTTTCTTCGGAGACTTGTTTGATCTTTGAGCAATACTTGTCTTTGTAGATGGTAACTTTATCATTTGGAAAAACATTTTCAATTTTAAATGTAGGGGAATCCTCAATGTTAGCAGAGGTTTGTGGGTCTACGATAAGTTTGATCCTAGGATCGGGTATTTCTGTTAGAAGGGTATATTTCACCTCATTACTACAAGATGAGTTTTTTTGTGGGTCAGTCACCTTGGCTGAAAAAATATAGAGTTGATCAACGCTTAGTGAGTGTTCTTTTTTGAAGTTAAATGTTGAAGAAACCGCAGCATCTTTCTTCTCGATACGATCTATTATGCGTCCTGAACAATTGGATCCTAAAATAAGCTCAGCGACATTACCAAGTTGAAAATTACTAATACTAAAAAGAGGGGTTCTATTGAAGCCAGTACGAATTTTGTAGGGCGTTGTTCCTTTCTCTAAGTAATTAAGTTCGGCCTTATTGGGTGGGCTTTTGTTGTAGTAATATGTGACGGGTCCCACACAGGGACCATTTATGCTTCCTCTTTTTGCTTGGGCGTAAAAACTATAAGGACTGTTAGGAGAAGAGTCTCCCAGAAGAAGGCTTTCCGTTGTAAATAGGTTTAGTCCTTCAGAAGTCATTGTTTTTATTTGATTCGTAGTGCACGTGGCATCGTTTTGATGAATGCTAACGATATCTCCTCTTTTTGAATTTTGAATCATAAATTTTATTTGGCTTATATTTCCCTGGTTTGGTCCATTGAGTGAAAAAATTATATTGGGAGCACTGATGTTTATTTTTTTGTAATTTATGGAATTAGAACACGACGCTTTGTCTGATTTTACAGACAGCGTATATGTTTTAAACTCTGGAAAATCATCTGCTGATAAGTGAATGTCTCTAGATCCTTTGAGATTATTGGATGCAAAAGATTTTTTAATAAGTTCTGTTCCGCTGCAGTTAGAAGTTACGTAGATTTGTATCTTTTCTTGAGTACTTGTAAGATTCCAAACTCGAACAGAGGGAGCCTCTGGTTTTAAGGAGTTGATTAAATCTAGCCTGAGAGGTGAGAGAGTTGGGGGGGGTGTTTGTGCATACAAGGATAAAGGGATAAAAAAAACCATCAAAAGTTGTAAAATCATTCTTTAATTTTATTCTTTTCAAGTCTTTGAATTATTAAATTTTTATTTAGAAAAGATTAAAAAATCATTATGATAAGTGAATGGGACTTGGCAGATAGCTCTTGTCGCCCTAATCTCCTTTTTTATGATCATCGCTAAAAGAGGAACTCTTCCAACGACTCCCCATACTGAATTTTATTATGTACCCGGAGTGCTTTCTCTTGAGGAAATTCATGGTTCTTTTGGATTTAGCGGACCTTGGTCGCGCAAAATGCATGTTCGAAAATATCCCACAGAAGTGAAAGCAACTCCTAAGGTCTCCTCGCTCAATTTTATTCCCCAGGAAACAACAGATAAAACGCTTCACCCGTATTTGATTCATACGGGAGATATTCCTTTTGAGGGAAATGCTTTATCTGGTCGACAATGTCTTTTGTGGGGTAATTCCACGAAAATAGGTGTGATCAAAGTTAAGGAAAGTTTTCCGAAGAATAAATTTTTCCGAAACGGTGAAGCTCATGAAATCTTTTTTGTTCAAGAGGGAGAGGGTATTCTTTCTTCAGAATACGGAGAACTTCCTTTTTGTAAAAATAACTATGTCGTGATTCCAAAGGGAACCACTTACAGAATAGATTTGAAAAGTGAAAAGCTATGGCTTCTCACCGTGGAGTCGACTTTTTTAATTGAATGGCCGCCTCATTATATGAACACAAGTGGGCAAGCTTTGATGGTGGCTCCCATTGTAGAAACAGAAGTTTCTCTTCCTGAACTATTGGCTCCTGTTGACCAAGAGGGTGAATTTACTGTGTATGTCCAACATAATAAGGGGCATGTTACGGAGTTGGTTTTGGGGCATCATCCGTTTGATGTCTGTGGCTGGGAAGGGGCTTTGTATCCGTATACTTTTGACATTTCAAAACATTATGGAATTGCAAGAGCGATTCACTCTGCACCTCCTGCTCACCAAACTTTTCAGTCGGGCCAGGCTCCTTATTTTGGTTTTTCAATTTGTTCTTTTGTGGGCCAACCTGAAGGCTGGCATCCTCGTGATGTGGCTGCTCCCTATGCTCATTTTAATGTTGATAGCGATGAGATGATGTTTTTTAGCAATGTGAACTATGGTGCGAGAAAAAGTGTTCTTCGAGAAGGAACCATGACTTTTCATCCCGCAGCGTGTCCGCACTCTCCTCATGGAAATGCAGCTGAAAAATCACTTGCAGATAGAGGGAAACTGAGTCAGCGCTTAGCTGTGATGTTGGACACATTCTTTGAGCCTCTTAAAGTGAGTTCTTTTGCCGAAAAATATTCCGATAAAGGTTATTCAACAAGTTGGTTCAAAGTGCGTGAAGCTCAAACGTTGAGTGCATAGAAAACTAAATTTGCATATTAGTTGACCGGATAAATCCAATTACTTTCAGGAGCTTTGCTTTTGCCGTACTGAATATCAGTGAGAGTCTTGTAAAGCATTGTTGAAAGAGGGCCAGGTTCTTCGCCAGAGGCAAGTTTGTAGGTCTTGCCCTTCCAGCCCAAATGTGAAATGCCAGATATTTTTGCAGCTGTACCGCAGGCAAAAGCTTCGGTGATTTTACCTTTTTCAATTTTTTCTATTATCTCTTCGATTGATAGGTCTTCGACTTTTGAAGGAATATCCATATGCCTTGAAAGTTTTAAGATGGAGTCTCTCGTTATTCCCTCAAGGATAGTGTCACCAATGGGAGGGGTTTTTAAGACTCCTTCATCGACGACAAAAAAGTTCATCCCACCTAATTCTTGGACATGGGTTTTGTGACTTGCATCTAAAAAGAGAACATTTGAGAAACCTTCGTTTTTAGCTTCAAGAATAGCTCGGAGGCTTGCAGCGTAGTTTCCTCCGGTTTTGGCGCAACCAATTCCTCCAGAAGCCGCCCGAGTGTATTTGTCACTTACTTTAATTTTTGTTGTGGAGGGTTTACCTGATTCAAAACTGCTAAAATATCCTCCTACAGGTGAGGTGATCACAAAAAATTCGTAATCTTCAGAGGTTGCTACTCCTAGTGATTCGGATGTGCCAATCATAGTAGGTCTAAAGTATAAAGAGCCTGGTTCATTGGGTATGAGATGATTGAGTTGTTTTGCCATTGTCGTGATGATTTTGAGAAATTCATCCTGAGGAAATTCGGGCATGGCCATGATGCGAGCTGAATTGTTTAGGCGGGCCCAGTTTGCTTGTGGGCGAAAAAAAGCAATGCTCCCATCTGCTTGACGAAAAGCTTTCATTCCCTCAAAAATTTCTTGAGCGTAATGCAAAACTTTTGCTCCTAAGCCCATATTTATAGAAAGATCATTTGAATACTCAGTAGGACCCCATTTTCCATTTGAATAATGAGAGATTGCTTTTAGGGGGGCGAAGTATAGACCAAAACCCAATTTTTCAACGGGAAGCAACTCATTGAGGATCTTCATGATTCCAAATTAATCCACTCCAAGCCCTGTGTCTAATGAAGCAGCGCAAAAATGAGACGGGTGGATTTAATCTTTTTTGAAAAACTTAAGGACCAGGAAAGCCAATGAAACAAGGGCGAAAGATTCAGAAAGTTTTAGGAGATTACTGTCTACAAAGTTATTTGTTGTAAGAAGATTTCCGCATAGAATAATTGAGCCCAAAAAAATAATTGAAAGGATAAAGGTGCCTTGTTTTGATTTTTCGAGGCTTTCGAATTTATCCCATTCTGAATTTTTGAGTTTTACTTCGAGTTGCCCTGCTTCAACTTGCCGCATAATTTCTAAACCAAGGCGAGGAGCTTTTTGAGCAAAGCGTTGCACATCTCTTGAGCTTCGAACAAAAGAACGCATGAGATTTTGAGGTTGAAATTTATTTCTTAAAACGGTTTTGGCAAATTTTAATGCTGAAGCAAGAAGGTCAAAGTCTGGATCAAGGGTTCGGCCAATTCCCTCCAAAGTCATATTGCTTTTAAAAACAGCAATTAAATCTTGGGGAAGTTGAATATGATATTTAAAGGCAAGGCTTGAGACTTCTAACATGAGCTTTGCTGCGGGTATATTTCGAAGGCTCGTTCCAAAGTAGGGCGCCATGATGTAAGTAGCTTCTCGCGTTAGGGCTTCTCGGCTTTCGCTGCTATGATTGTTTCCGGTGTGCGGGCTGAGCTCGAGATATTCATCGATCAGTGCTTCGTAATCTTCAGAAACAAGTGCCAGAAAAAGATTGATTAAAGAGTTACGGCTCTTGGGAGAAAGCCAACCAACCGAGCCAAAATCTAAGAGAGCAAGGCGTCCATCATGCATGACGAGCATGTTTCCGCCGTGTGGGTCCGCGTGAAAAAGGCCAAACACCATAAGGGATTGCATGTGATGATCAAGGCCTTTTTTTAAGACTACTTTGGGATCAATATTGTAGCGAGCGTATTGGTCGACTTCTGTAATACGAAAACCTTGAATGCGTTCAAGGGTAATAATTTTTTTATTTGAGTACTCGTCAAAGACTTTTGGAATAACTAAAAAATCAGAGCTCGAAAAGTTTTCTCGATAGCGTTTAATGTTTTGACTTTCGCGTTGAAAATCAATTTCTTGAAGTATGAGTCTCCTAAATTCTTTTACGACACTTACGAGATTAAAGGGACGAAGCTCTTGAAAAGTTGATTCAGCAAGTTCTGCTACCAGTATGAGAATTTCAAAATCCTTGTTAAGGATACGTTCCACATCGGGTTTTTGAATCTTTACGATGACATCTTCTCCTGAGAGGGTTCGAGCTGTGTGAACTTGAGCAATGCTTGCCGAAGCTAGGGGTAGAGGGTCGAAACTTGAGAAAATATCTTCGAGATTTCTGCGAAAATTTTCTTCTACAATATTTTTTATAACGGGATAGGGAACTGATTCTACACGATCTTGAAGCTTTTCAAGTTCCACAAGAAACTCCGGAGGAATGAGGTCTGGGCGGCCTGCGGCAAGTTGACCAATTTTAATAAAAGTTGGCCCCAAACTCTCGAGAAGCATTCGAAGGCGTTCAGGAGCTGAGAGGATATTGATTTGTCCGTCTTCAGAAATTTGTTTAGCACGAGCGATTCCAAGTCGATTAAAAAGCTCGCCAAATCCATAGCGAGAGACGGCTGCAGAAATTTCACGCATGCGTCCCACGTTTGAAAGCCCGCGGCGTATTTGCAGGGCTCTGCCAATGACGGTCATGCTTCTAAATTAACACTTTTTTTATTTTTTTTGTTTGGATTTTCTTCCTCGGGCCAACCAAAATTTATTCTGCCCTGAAGACAATCTACCTTATCAAGTCTTAGAAGGAGCTCTGATCCAAAAGTGAGTTCTGCATGGTGTGGACCGCGGTACGCTAAACTCCCATCAAAGAAATAAGAGCGTCGAGCAAGAAACTCTGAATCTAGAAGTCCATCGACAAAGTGATCTTGAATTTGACAAAAGAGACCCTTTTCAGAAAGTCCTGAGACAAAACATTTGAAAACTTCTCCTAGATGTTTCTCGACATAACGACATTTCTTAATGTCGATAACTTTTCTTTCCATATCAACCGCTTGGCGTTCACAGTCAGAGGTATGTTGGCCAATTGCTTCGAGATCATCCTCATGGGGAAGCGCTTTCTTCTCGAGCCTTGCTCTGACAAGACGATGAACAACTAGGTCGGGGTAGCGACGAATGGGCGAAGTAAAGTGAGTGTAGTCTATTTCGTTGAGAGCAAAGTGGCCAAGGGGATCTTTTGAGTATCGAGCTTGGGCAAGACTTCTTAAAACCTGCGAGTTAAGAGCTCGTTTTTTTGAGGTCTCCAGCTCAGTATCTTTTTTTATAGATTCGATTAAATCAAAAAAGTCTTTTGTGTTTTCGAGATTTGGAGGAGGAGGGATTCCAATCAAAGAAATAAAGGAATATAAATCCTCTACTTTTTTAGGGTTTGGTTTTTCGTGTACACGATAAAGAGCCGGACCTTGCTTGTGTAAAAAAGAAGCTGTCGCTCGATTCGCTGCCAACATACACTCCTCAATAAGCCGATGAGAATAAAGGCGATTTCGAAGTTGAATGTCTCGAACCGTTCCGTCTTTATTCAAAAAGACTCGAGCCTCTGGAATGTCCAGATCTAGGCCTCCTTGACGCTTGCGACGCTCTAAGAACTTTTCTGTGAGTTTGTGTAAGCATTCAAAGCTTTTGTTGAGCTTTACGTCGTAGTCTGATCGGCTTTTGTTTTCTAGCCAATCTTCCATTTCTTCATAAGTCATTCGTTTGTGACTAAAGATAATGGCCTCAAAAAATTCGTAGCTAAGTGTTTCTCCTCTTTGATCGACAACAATTTTGCAACCAAGAGCGGGTCTTCTTTCTTTGGGATTAAGAGAGCAAATCCCATTCGAAAGAACTTCAGGAAGCATGGGGACGACGTGATCGGGAAAGTAAACGCTCGTCGAGCGGGCAAAGGCTTCTTCGTCGAGCTGAGTTTTTTGAATCACAAAACGAGAGACGTCTGCAATCGCCACCCAGAGTTCAAAGTTGCCATTAGATTCTGTTGCGTAAACAGCATCATCAAAATCGCGAGCATCACTTCCGTCAATCGTTACAAATGGAATATGAGTTAAGTCTTTGAGCTCTTTGCCAAATCTTTTTTCCCAATTTTCAGCGGCCTCTTGGGCTTCTTTCTGAGCCTTTGCTGAAAATTCTCTCGGCCATGCGGCCTGAAGAACAATCCTCAGTGTGTCGTTGCTTGCTTTTTCAACATCATCAACGCTCTGAGTGACTTCTACCTTGCCACGACTTTTGGTTGGATATTCTAAAACTTTGCACAAAACTGTTTGGTTGTTTTTAAGTTCTACGTTTTTAGCGACACTTGCGATTTCAAAAGTGAGATGTCGATCCCGAGCGTCGTAGGGAATAATCCAACTTCCACCGGCAAAAATTCGAACGACTCCGATGAATTCCTCTTGTTGTCTTTTTACAACAGAGACCAGAACTCCGGAAACTTTTCCGTCTTTGAAACTTCGGGTGATGCGAGCCTCGACGGTGTCTCTATGCATGTATTCTCGAAAGTCTCCCTGAGGAATGTAAATATGAGAAAATTCTGGGCTATCAGGTATCACAAATGCAAAGCCGTTGGGGTGTATGTCCAGTCTTCCCGTGATGAGACCTGTTTGTTTGGTGCTGGGAGGATGAGAGATGTGACTTGCTTTTTTTTCGTGTTGCGTTCTCGTGGATGAGTGAGAAAGGTTTTTTGAGTCTTTGTGTCCACTTTGTTTCTTAAAGGGTTGTGGTTTTTTTGAAGATCCACTTGATGCATGAGAGTGAGGGCTCTTCGAGTGTTTTTTGTTTTTTTTGTGGGCGTTAATCTTATCGAGCTCTCTTACGAGATGAGATTTTCGTTGCGCTCCACGAGCACCTTTTTTATTTTTACGAGGCATCGCATTTTATCTTAGCTGCCTGCTAGAATCATTCAAGAGATGGAACTGCGCTTTTTATTAGCAAACGATGATGGTGTTGAAAGTCAGGGCTTAACAGCTCTCTCGAACGCTTTAAAGACAATTGGACACGTAACAGTTGTCGCTCCAGAGCGAGAACAGTCTACGATGGGGCATGCATTGACTTTGCACAAACCTGTGCGTTTGTATTCTGTTCGCCATGAAAAAAAT
>CAYOWH010000031.1:0-1492 GCA_964407615.1 uncultured Bacteriovoracaceae bacterium
TTCTGCCTAAGAATTGTTTAATTGATACTATTAAAGCAACTTGTTTGAATGGTGTACTTACAGTGACGATGGATTTGGCTGAGACGTGTAAGAAGACTTCATTTACTGTTCCAATTAATTAATATGTTTTTAAGCATATTATCAGATTTATTAAAAGCTATATGTGCTTATTTTCAATTAAAGAATACATCCTTTTATTATGATATATTGGAGAAATCCAGAGAGAAACAAGAGTCTTTTGAAAAAGAAATCGAAAGGTTGCGTGACAAAGGTGATCCTAAGTCTTCTGATCTCGCTGACCTCTTGCTCTTGCGTTTGTTGGAAGAACGAAAATGGATGGAGAATATATCAAACTCCTACTCTCCGATTAAAAAAGGGGACAAAGGTTCAGTGTGAAGAGGGTGTGTATATTCCACAAACTGATGAAGTATGGCATAGTGATTATAGATACAGGCAGTTAGAAAGAAAGGTTCTATATCCTTAAAATATAATTTTAGTATAAGTATAATATAGTCAATAGATTAAAGATAAATACTAATATGAGAAAGTTAATTCTTCTCGTATTAGTATGTCTTTTTTGTAGTAAAGACGTAGTCGAGGCATCTAATGATGACACATTTTTAATAAGAAGAGCTTATTATGATACATTAGGTGTATTTCCCTCTTATGTCGAAATAGAATGGTATTGTATATACAATTCGGATAATCCTTATGAAGTTGCCGTAAATTGGCTAATCAATAATCCTTCAAACAAATGGAATATTCCCAAAAATTATATGAAAATGTTATTGTTGTCTGATCAATACAAGAATCAGAAAATGGTTGAAATAAGTAGGGAAGAAGTTTATAAAAATCTTTTTTATATGGTTGGATGGAAAAACCTTCCAATCACTCAGGAAAATATAAAAATTTGCTCATTAAAATTAATAGAATTTGCTTTTAAATGTGCTGATAATCCATTGGATATTATAGATTATTTCACTAACACATTAATATCTAGGTCTACTAATGTGAAAGAAGCGAATCAATTAATGTCTTATTATAAAAGTATAAAAGACACTAAACCTGAAATTGAAGTTTGGCTTTCCGTATTAAACGAAGTTTTAAAGTTCGATGATATTAAATTGAAATAATATTATTACCAATCATTACTGTTTGAAACATTTGCTCTTCCGCTGCCACCTTGCGAACCTCCAACTCCAGACATCGCATCTCTAATTTGAATAGCAGCATTTATTGATTGTCTAGGATTCTGAGTTACTGGCATATTATATTTTGCTTGCAATTGTTGTAATTTTTCATCTGGTAACAGTGGATTATTATTAGCATCAACTGGAACTCCACCCACAAGCTTTACGGTTCCGCCTTCGTATCCAGATTGTTTTATTGTTTGGACAAGTTCTTTTTGATAATTCATTTTATTTCTTACATCAGAAAAATGCCTGTCCCAAGCACTTCCTTTTGGTTTTTGTTGGGGTTGTTGATCCTGTGT
>CAYOWH010000031.1:1592-18464 GCA_964407615.1 uncultured Bacteriovoracaceae bacterium
GATTACCAGATTGTTGATTGGCTTCTTCTCCAGATCCATCAAAATTCATCCCACCGGATTGTGGACTTCGTGCTTGTAAAACTTCATTTGGATTAGCAGGATTAAATTGATTAACTCTATTATATGCCCCAACAGTCCCGCCACTCCCCCCTCCTCCTCCGACTAATGAACCAATTCCGGATGCAATGGTTCCTATTCCAGTAGATATCACCTTTCCTATAGTTCCTAATATACCACCCACAGCAGCAGTTTTTCCTACAGATTTCCAATCTATATTTTTAGCGTTGTCTTTTAAATTCATTGCTCTGTTTTTCCAAAGCTGTTTTCCAATTTCGACAATGCTAGCAATACCAGCATTTTTTAATCCGCTTAATAAAGCTGTTGTAATTAATGCTGGACCTGCGGCTCCAAATGCTGCTGCAACAACTCCTAAAGTTGCTACTGCTGCGCCTACAGACATTTTAGGATTATTCTTAGCGAACTGGGTAATACGTTGCAGTAAACCTTGTTTCTGTTCACCACCACTAGCAGCAGCTTGTTGTCCACCACCACCAGCTTGTTGGCCACCACCACCACCAGCTTGTTGTCCACCACCGCCACCAGCTTGTTGATTGCCGGAAGTTTGGGCAGCTTTACCTTCTTCTGGTGGAGTTAAATATTGGTTTACTTTTTTAGTGAAAGCAGAAAGATCTGTTGCATTTGGATACATTTGCTTAATTTTATTAGCAACAACTTGTGCCATTTGATCCAAATCATTAGCAGAGTTTTGTTCTAATAAAATTGGATTTTTCTTAAATGCTTCCAATAGTATTTCTTCTTGGAAGAAAACTCTTGCTATAAATTGTTTATTACTTTCGTTTTTAACACCTTTAGCTGGTTCGGATAAACCTTTCTTAACACGATCTAAAGATTCTCGGTCAACCTTTCCAGATATTACAGTTGATAAACCTTTTACTGCATCATCAGTCGATTTGAATATTATAGAAGTTAATTGTTTTATCAACTTATCTACTTCTGGATTTCCAGACCCCTTAAATCCCTGTACTACTTGGGCACCAGTATTATAAATATTTTTAGCAGTAGATGCTAAATTGCTTGCTGCATTTCCAAATTTATTTGCTACGTTTTTAAAAAATCCAGCTTCAATAAGAAGTTCTTCGATAGCTTTGATATCATTTCTATATAAATTATAAATTACATGATCATTATTATTAATATGTGAATATCTTTCAAAAATAAGTTTGCTATCTATTGAAGCCATAATAGATTATTTATCTTTAAATAAAAATTTCTGATAGAAAGGATTCCCATTGTTCGTGGTGATCTGCTATGGATTGATGTCCGTTTTTAGAAAATAATATCTTTGATGCACTCCTATAGAAATTTGTTGATGGTGCGCCTTTATATTTGCATCGATATTCCATTGCTTTCCTAAAGAATGATAAGGATACTAAAGTTTTCTCTGCTAAATTAAAACCTTTATCATCCATTATATATGGTAATGGGTTCTTTTCGTTTAATCTTTTGTGGACGATAATCGCGACAGTTTGACATTCTTCTTTGTTATCGGCAAAATTTGCCGTCATACATATCAAACTTAATATGTCCAAAGGTTTTGAAGTTAAGAAGGTTTCGGATTTTTCTATAATTTTTCTAGCAAATTCAGAATATAATTGCTCGCGACAAGATGGATCTGTGGAGTATAATAATCTAATTTGGTTAACTTCTTTTTCAGTGTATAATTGTTCTATCAAACTCACAAATATATTTATTTAATAAGCAAGCTCACAAGTTTAATTATCATATCATCATCTACACTTTCATACGTATCATTTGGTTTATAAATTGAACCTTTGAGTTTAAATTCAGTTTCTTTATTATCAACTATTATTGCTTTCTTTTGTATTGAAAATGGAAGGTTATTTATAGCACCAAAAAAAAATTTTTCTTCTTGCAACCTTTCATCCGTTATTATTAATGGTATATCTTTTGTTTTAAATTTATTATCTTTAATACTTTTCAAAATATAATTTACAACTGTTTGAGAATTTGATATTAATACTACTTTAAACCCCGCTAATATATTATCATTTATATCATCTACGGTGCAGTTACTAAATCCAATAACAGTAGTATTCTTTTTATTATTATATGGTTGACTATAAATAATCGCATCTATAGCAGGATCATATAATATAGATCCTATTTTACATTTACTAAATGTGGTGGTGGATATGGTATCTTGTTCAAAATAATCTGTTATTATATAAATTTTTATATCACAGCCTTTGAATATATAATCTGATAAACCGGATTCCATACCTGTTTGAAATGAATTAATAAATAAATCTTTAATTTTTACATCATTTGGTTTATTTACAATTTTAATATCTAACCCATCTGCTTCCGAGAATGCGGTTATTCCTATACTATTTCGAGTGTTCGTTATAATATTAAAGGCAATCCTAATTTTATCTATGTTTTCATAAAATCTTTTTAATTTGTTTAAATCTGGTTTTTTTGGATCTAATAATGTGTCTTGATTTGTTAAAAACGGTTTTATTTGTTCGTAAGCATTTTTAAATTCTGGTAGTTGTGGGTTGAAATCTTCCACATCACCATCTTCGACTTCTTTCCAATCATATAGTAATTTTAATTTATCTATATGTTCAAATGTCCCTGCGATTAATTTTTGATTAAAAAGGTATCTTAATATAGTCATTTCATTGATGAACTGATACCATTCTGAAGCGTATTGATTATCTTTTATTATATTTCGTTCAATTTGAACTATTATGTTGTCCACGCTGCTGACATAATTGTCTATAGATAACTCTTGATCATTATATCTCGTTCCGTTTTTTATAATATCATATATTCCATTCAAAGACGGAAATATATTGTATATGATTCGGTTTAATAAAATTCCTATTTCTTTTTTAAGAACATAAGAATTGTTTTTTGTTCTTTTTATGTTTAACTCTTCTAGTATAGTTGGATCAATGTTAACAGATTCGCCTCCTGTGTGTTTCAACTTTAACATTATCCCATTCTTATCGATGACCTGTTTTGGGACGATTGAATCGGGGTAGAATTCGATATAAAAATTATCGCTTTTTCTATTATTATAATTATCTATAGATTGTTCCCCGTGATGATTTAATTTCTCTGCATCTGTAACAATCCAAAAAAGGTTTTTATTCGGAATCGGCATAATATGTTTATTTAATTAAAAATCTACAGAGTGTGGCTATGGTTGTTACTTTACTAATAAACGTATGATTGTTCCTAGAATATCTTCGTCCACACTATACTGTTCGTCCCCCAAGAACAATCTAGTGTAAACTAAATTAATCGCATTTGGATTCGAAGAGTAACAAGATCTTTTAACAGGAACAAATTTCGATTGAACAAAATTTATTAAGTCTTCTTTACTCATAGAACTTAAATTCAAATTTGGATATGTATTAGGTGTATAAAAGGCAACATCATTAATCATGTTAAAATTTTTTAAAAATTCAACATAACTTTCAAATCCACCCGGAGTGTTTTTAAATAATACATGGCAAAACATATTAAAAATTTCACTGCCAATATTATGTATCATACATCTATCAAACAACATAATATTATTATCATAACTCTTTCTTCTTGCATGATTATTCGCTTCTAAATTATATATTGTACAATTCTCAAATATAAATTGATTATTAACCGATTGTATCTCACTATTACTAATACCCAAATAACTAATTTTGCAATCTTTAAATTTTAAAATCGAATTCTTTAACGGATTATCATGGTTTGTAAATAAAGTGAAATTAACCTTATCAAAATCAATATCAAAAGAAGAATCGTAATTTTCAAGATCTATATTAAATGTTGACTGTTTACTAACGGTGGGAATTTTAATTTCAATGTTCGATAACATTTCATGCGCTGCATATTGTAATAAATTGCAAATATCATAAACTTCTTTTGCTTTTTTTATACCGGATTTTAATAATGCATTTTTTTTAGATACATTAAATTGATTGTATTCCGGAGGTATAATAGGTGTTGCCTCTTTCACCATTTTATTAATCTTTTCCACTAAAGTTTTATATCGTTCCAAACGATCCTTTCGATTAATCAAACTCATGGAATTTTCCGGACTAATTTCCACACTTTCATCTATCTCAATTTTATCCATGTACTGTAAACTATTATAAAAATACTCATAATTTAAAGTATTAAATATATCCATAGAATTTACATTTATAATGTCATCATCCGATATTTTTAAACCTTGTATAAAATTGGAAACAATATTCGTGTACTTTATCAATTTATTGTAATATGATTTAATTAATAAAAATTGATTAGTATTACAATTTCTGAGAAATCTATCATACTCAATACTCACTTTACTCTCGTAAATATATGCATTATCTTCCCTTATTATACCAATATTTGAAAGAAACTCTTCATTAATAGAATGTCGATTCTTAGTCCTAGCTTGACTAATAATTAAACTCAATTTTCTATAATCAACAATTTTTTGCGGAATAACTGTGTCCGGATAAAATAAAATATCTACAGTTTTTCCATACAAATTATTATCTTTTATTATTTTTTCTATATTGTTCTCATCCGTAGCCCTTCCAGCTAATGAAGAAACTCCAGTCTCTATTCTAATTTCTTTTGACATAATTCTATTTAACCTTAATTAATCTCCTGTAACTATTCCTAAAACTATGGTATCCTAATAAACTTCTCTCCCTCCAACCATCCCCAATTTCCGATTGATACACATCTTTAAAACATTTTTTCCATAACTCCATTATATCATAATACTCCACATCCACCACATTACTAATCAAATCGTAAAACATACATAAATGCGCATCCCGATTCAATACCCTAGCAATATTCCTAATATCATACACTTTACCCTCCAATATCTCATGTATAGTCTTATACATATTATCCGTATCAATCATCACCAATTTATTAGACCAAACTAAATTACCTAAACATCCATCCTTCCACACTAACCCCTTACTCCAATAAGGTATCACTATCTTTAAAAAGAAATCATCCATAATATTATCAACTTCCTCCAATCCATAACTCCTATCATTATACATCTCTTTTAATGTCGATCCCTCCACCCACTCTTTTATCACATACATAATTCCATCCATATACCCACAATTATATATCTTTTGTATATACTCACTATCCCCGTAAACCCGATCCCTAAGACCACTATATAAATTAATCAATTCTCTATTCTTCTTATCATTATTAGAATATACCTTAATACCTATCCCCTTGTCCGGAACCCTAATCACTAATTCCGAATCATGCCCACCCATATAACATATACCCTCTATACCCAAATCCAAATTCTTAAAAAATTTCTCGTACCTCAACCTATCCAATATGCTAAACTTATAATCTTTCCTAATATCCTTATTATATAAAGTCCAATCTAACATAATCATATTTAATTCTAAATTATAACAAACAATAATACAATATAATACGAAAACAAAAGAAAAAAACGCAACTGGGATTTTTTGGCCAAAAATATAGCAAAAAATTTTTTGGCATGCCCCCGGTTGCAAAAAAATTAAGATGCTCGGTATACAACATTTTAGAACGCTGGCACACCCCTATAAAATTAATTTTATAGAAAAAGGGGTCTCTTGTCAAGCATTGCAATGTAAAAAAAAGACCCCTACCCTCATTCCTGAGAGTAGGGGCTGTGGAGAGGGAGATTCCTATTTTGGGAACTTGTCCGCAAACAGGATATTAGCCTCACTGCCGGGTGTCCGGTAGTAGGCCACTTGCGTGCCAGCGGGCAATTCTGCCCACCGGGAATGGTTGTTCCCGCCGATGCTCTGTTCGAATGATAGAGGGCCTTCTAGGGTGCTTACGCCCTCCGGAAGATCGAGTCTTCCGAAGATCCTTATCTGATAGGCTCTATCCTCATTCGGGAATTCCCGGTTAAAATAACCCCGATGAGGGCCGGAGCATCCCCGCTTTATGAGTCCTTTGAGTCTATCATCCGGATGGGGGAGGGATTCAATGGTGTCCCATACCCAGTCTGACACATTTACTCCTTCTGGTCGAAAGGAAAGAATTTCTTCTTTCCAATATTGCGCTGAGGGCGAACCCGCGCACACGGCGCGGATGTACTCTGACTGAAGGGTGGCTAGGGTTGGTTTGTTTTCCATAGGGCACCAAATGTAGTCGAAAGAAGACTCCGGCGCAAGAGAAACCATTTTACTCTGTTGGATGTGATAAAGCTTGCAAAGTTTTTAGATCCTGCTAAAATTAATCACATAGGGGTCTGTTTATTATAAAAAAGTAGTTCGGATATTATCGAGTTTACTTAATATAAGTCAGACCCCTATAAAGTTAATTTTATACTAAAATTGTAGTTTTGTCGATGTCAAAGTGTAGGAAAAACCCCTACCCTCATTCCTGAGAGTAGGGGTGGTGACTAAGGCTAGTTAATGCTAGTCGGCTTTCGGGTGTTCTGGGTGGAGTGTGATTCCTGTTCCTTGAGTCACAGGTTCATCCAACTCCGCAGAATAACTCTGCTTTCCGACCTGAACCCTCATTTTCCAATTAGTGTCCTCCAATATTTGGAACGGACTGCCGCAAGAGAGGTGATCCTCCCCCCCCACGGCAATGTCTCCTCTGTGGAAATAAATCATATGATAAATTATATAACTTCTGTTTCTGTGGGGGGAGCCGGGGGAGTTTGGAGGACGATGTCTTTTACAGTTGATTGAAACTCCTTGCCATTGAAAACAAGGGTAAGTCTTTTGCCACGGAGGCCCATCTCCCTCGGTGGCCGGGGATTTGTCTTATAGTTGAAGAGGACGATGTGTTCCTTACCGTCCTTCCATTTCTCAGTGTGGACATTGATGGCCACATATGAATCTCCCTCAGGGCGGAGGATTAATTCGTTTCCGGTTTTGATCGCCTTCTTGATACGCGCCCATTTTGCACGCGGCGCAAGAATGGTGATGTTGTTGGTGATGCCAGTGGTCTGGCCCGTTGCTGTTGGGTGGGTATGGGTAACCATGCCGCGAACATTACGCGCATATCAGAAAAAGGCAAGCATATTTTATAGCTAAGTTTATGGTATCAATGCGTTTCTGGTGCCGAAAGATTTTCCTTGCCTTTGCTGCGATTTTGTGTAAAATAAATCACATAGGGGTCTGTCTTGATTACTTGGGAAGATTGTAAAGGAAACAAAAGGGTAGACCCCTATGTAGTTAATTTTATCAGGGGCGGCGCGGGACGCAAGCCGAAAGTTGAATCCGTACAAAAAAAACACCCGCCCCTTTGACAGGGCGGGTGCGGGGGGAGGGGAGGGGGAGTTAGGCTGTCAGGAGCTGGAAGGCGCGTTCCTTCAGTTTGGCTCCGACCCCGAACTGGGTTCTCTCGAACCTTTGTTCGGCTTCAATGTCCACAGTGCTGGCTTCGGCGTTGAGACGCTTTTGGGTGACCCTGCCGGACTGATGGTTATCCACCCATTCAGTGACCCCTTGGAGCAAGTCGTAAGCCGTCTTGCCGTGGTTCCCGATGCCATTCCGGAACAGTGCTTCGATCTCTTTCCGGCGATTCTCGGCGCGGGTTGCGATGGTCTTTTCGCCATCCACAATCTTTTCCTCGGCGGGTACGATCTCAGCGAGAAAGTCCGCCACAAAGGTTTCCGAAACCTGCTGTTGCATGAGCTTCACGCATTTGGATTCGTACTCCCTTTGAACCTCCTGAGACGCACCAAGCACCTTCGCAACCTGATCCATTTTGGCATGGAGACCTTTCCGATGGTGAACCTTGAACACCCCATCCCGCGCCGCCGCTTCCTGACGGGCATACCGGAGGGAATTCATGCAACTAATCCGATACAGGGAAAAGAAGTACTCCGAAGCGGTTCCGTCGTGCCCGTTGTAACAGGTCAGATAGGTGGAATGCTTCTCATTCGGATGACCAGCCAGAAGCCAGTCGGCTCCGACCTGCGCCTGAATGAACACCTTTTTCCCGCCCCTGAACTGACCAGCGTGGACAAACTTCCCGCCCTCTCCAATCAGGGCGTCCATCCAGTTGAGAGCCTCCGGATTCTGAAGAATCATGTAGTCCGGAGACGTGATATTCAGAAGGAAATCATTGTCATCCCGGACAATCCCGACCTTGTCCTGAATCTGAACCATTTGACCGTCCATCCCCATGAATGACAGGGGACGTTTAGATGCCGTCCACCCGAGACCTTTCTCGGACATAATCTGTTCAACGGAGGTGAATCCGGAAACGTTGTGGCCTACTGCGTGGATGGCTGCGATTTGATTGCTCATAACTTTGGTGCCGGGGGGAAAGTCCGCCGCTTTTCGTTCCGTCCCTCTCAGAGGGGGGAGGTACTAAGCTGCCACGGAGGCCCACCGACATCCCGACCATATCAAAAGGAATATTTCCCGCAAGTCTTTTGAGTAAAAAGGCGAAAAAAAGTTCGAAAGTACGATTTCGCTTGCGTTCCGGCCCCCACCGTGTAAAATTAATCACATAGGGGTCTGCCTTGATGAATGTTTATGAGGTGTCGTGCAAGTTGCATTAGTTTCCGAAAGTATGAAGACAAACCCCTATGAAGTTAATTTTAGCTAAATGAAGGGGAAAGTCAACGCCAAAAAACGGCAAGTTAAAGTCAAACGAATTCAACTTTTAATAGAATGAAAAAACCCTGCCCCCTCGGGTGAGAGGACAGGGTTGACAGGGGAGAGGGGACTGCTATAGTTTCATACGAATTAAAGGTTGAAGCAAGTGGATTTCCCCTTTTGAGCTTTTGAGCTGAATGAATTGCGATTCGGATTCGCTTTCAAAGATTGAAACCGTTTGATTTTGTTTGTAGTAGAAATTGTTGCACATGATTTCCCCGTCGTCAGTTTCGTTGACGGATTCAAGGAAAATAGATTCATCTTCTACTGCGCTTTTAGAATTTGCTTTATTCTCAAAGCAATAAAAGATGTTGTTCTCAAGTTCATCGTAGATAGCAAAAGCATTCTTGAGGATGTCGTGAGCTTCGTAGAATGATATGATTTGTTTTACTTTCATGTTATTTTTGTTTGGATTCGGAGTAAAGGATTCCCGCAGCGATACCGACGCTGAGGAAGAGGGACAGGAGAGCGAGGGTTAATCTCATTTAGTTTAATATGATGAGGATTGCGATCAGGAGGATGGCAATTATATACAGGATTGAATTTATTGTACCACTCATATGCGGATAGCTAGAGAGCAATCGCGGATGCGCTGCGCTTGTGGGTGCAAGTGCTGCGTTTGTGGGTACAGACGCTAGGCTTGTGTGATGAAGTCGCGAGTTCATTATATCAAGACGAATTTAATATCGAAACGAATTTAATGTACTCACGACTTTTACCACAGGAATATCAGACTGTCAACAGGGAAATGTTTTCTTTCTTTTGGTAACTGTCCATTAGTTTCTTAAGATTCTTAATGGCTGTGTGAAGTTGAAACCCTACATTACCCAAGGACAGCTTGGACTTCTTGGCAATAGATTCGTATGAATAGTTCTGAAAGTACCGAAGTCGAATAACTTTCCTTTGGTTTGGTGTGAGCTTCCTGATAGCCTTTTGAACCAGTTTAATATCTTCTTTTAGAATAAGATCTTCTGAGGGATCGTTTTGTTCGTCTGGACTCTCAGGAAGTTCATCGGTGTAAGAGTATCTTGTATTAGTTCTGTTAAACTTAAAACAAGTGTTCCGGCAAACCGTGAACAACCACTGGGCCATACGACCTTCGAGCTTGTCGAAGTCTTGTACGAATAATTTACGAAATGTTTCCTGAGCCATGTCATTAGCTCGTTCATCATCAAAGACAAACTTCTTTGCGTATGTGATAAGAGGTATATGATACCTCTGATATATCTGCTGAAACAGTTCGTCTTTATTCATATTACTTCTTCAGTTCGAGTTCACCGCATTTTAGTTTATGGCTTAGTGTTTGTCAATTAAAATTGAACTTCCAAAACCAAATGATTCTCATCAAGAACATCATTTTCTTCTTCAGTGAAAGAAACACCAAATACTTGAATATATTCATCGGTTTGGCCGAGATATACTGTCGCCGTTTGCTGGAGGACTTCTTCGGGAAGAGTCGAAAGAGATTCGAGGAGTTGTTTATAGGTCATAATTTTAAGCAATTAAAAGTGGCGTACCCAGCAGGACTCGAACTACTTCTTCAGTTCGAGTTCACCGCATTTGAAGGAGACAATGTTTTCTTTGTACAAAGTCCTGTAGGCGTTACGATCAAAGGAGAAGACAGTAATCATATCAGGATTAGTCTTAGGATCGCCTCCACGCAAGTGACTAGTGACCCCCAGACGACAAGTCATTTGAGTAGTCGTCCCGTCTTTCTTGTTATACTGTAATGAGAAAAGTTTCCCATCAGTTGCTTTGATTGCTTCAACGAGGTGTTCAGTTGTTATCTTCATGGTTCATCAATTCTTTTGAGATTTTGTTGAGGATCTGGATGACCTCCATCCGAGGGATTTCATCCTGCTTCCTCTTTAGCAGTTCATACAGGGTGTTGTCAATAATCTTTGACGAATGATTTACTCCTAGAGCAAACCCTGTTTTGTGTGCGAGTTTTAGTTTGTCTTGTTCCATACGAGATCAACTTTAGTAATGGGATGCCAGTTTGGTACTTCCTGAATGTTCACAATGAAAGACTTCATTACTCGAATGAGTTTATCGTAGCCTTCAGAAATAGCTTCGTCAATCACCTGATCAACTTCGGGTTTACTCCACCCTTGTTTAGTAGCTGCACGAATAAAACCAGCGAGGATGCCGTAGACATTTCCGTCCCAGTCAACCCCGTCCATGTAGACTTTTTTGTTTTCCATGCCGTACACAGTAGCAAAGAACCCAAGAGGTGACAACGGTTTTTTGAAGAAAGTTGCAAAGTAAATCGGTGCTTGACTTCCGCTGCGTTTTGGATAAAATTAATCACATAGGGGTCTGCCTTTACATATCTTTAACTGGTTCTTAGGTTTACGAAGATAAACCCCTATAAAGTTAATTTTACTAAATCTGTGGGGAAAGTCAACCCGGATGTGCAAAAAAGAAATCTCCTACTATTTTACTAGCAGGAGATTTATTCTTGTTTGGTTATAGGGGGGAGTGTAGTCTTACTATTTACCGCACCAGATGTAATCTAATTTTGAATCTACGAGGAAGTTTTCGTCTGCATACTTTTGATAATCTTCAACCCGCTTATCATGGTATTCATATATGATTCCACGGATGGCATCCCGTAACGCAAACTTCTGAGAGGGACAAGTCACCTCATAAATACTGAATTGTCTGTTTGGTTTGGCACCAATTTGTTTACAGATATTCTTCCACTCTTTGTCATGGGAGAGCTTCCCTTCTCTTTCAAACTGGACGGCATGAGCTATTTCATGTAAGATAATATCTCTAATGATATGGAAGTAATTTATATTCAAAAGAGTATAACGCTTGGATAGAACAATCGTCATGTCGGAGCGGCATTGACCAAAGGTGCTTTCAAACCTTTCGTTCCATGCGAATTTCCAATCAAAGTTGAGATACTTTTTGAACTGGGAATAGGCGTAGGCTTCAATATCTTCGAGAGTAAGTTGACGCATATCGTTGCGCTGGGGAACTTAACAGGTGACTACAAGAATGTCAATGTGAAAACGACGCAAGTCTATTGTAGAATAAATCTTACAATAGACTTGCGTGTTTATTATTTATACGAGTTTATTATGGACAGCAGTCACCACACAACTCTTGTGTCCACCAATGTGCCATTCGTACAATTCATCTGGCTCTGTACTGTAGTCGATATCTGTCTTCCAATCGTAAATGGTGACAACATCGCCATCATCCGTTTCCATCACCCATTCGTTAAGAACTTTTCCGTCACCCGATGGGCCAGAGTTTGGTTCGCCGAATACTGATACAAGTTTATTGTACGAGCATTTAACAACACCCTTAAAACACGTTCCATTTATCTGTGCGTTGGTCGCTTTTTTCATTTTGTTCTTCTTTCTGCTGTTTGTTGGTTTCGATCAGTTCTTGAATCGTATCAGTATCTCGGAAGTAATACTCCTTTGAATCTAATCCGAAGTCAAAACCTGCCATTGCATACTTGATGTCTCGAAGGCTAACTTCTCTCATGGCGCGTTATTCTAGGGTTTTCCCGCAGTATGTGCAAGAACTTTTTCCGTTATCATGGGGGAGATAGACTCCAACACCGCAAGAACAATGCTGATAGGGGGAATCTGTGTCAACAAAGTCTTGCGACTTAATTGGATATTCCTGAGCTGGGCAATACATTCCAGTATACTTTGTTTCTTTTACAGGAATGACAATAGGTTTTTTCTCTTTTGGATTGTTGTCTGCCAGAGCAATCATGGCGACGGCAATACCTGTGAGGGCGAATACGGCAATGTTAAGTTTTTTCATACGGTTTGTGTTTTGATTTCGTCAATACAATCTTGCATTTTGTCGTGGGTTCCACTCCAATCGAAGTTGTCTTCGATTTCTTGTGTAAGAGATAACCAATCGTGGTCATCGTCCAGTCCGAACATACTAGCGTCCCACCAAGAAATTACAATGCTTTTTGTGCCTGTATTTTTGGCGTGCTGAAGTAGTTTGATGGCTTCGTCGATACTCATGGGGTTTATTTTGTTTGGGTTTGACTAAATATATCTGTATGAAAGAAATTATATTCTCCTTCCTCAGACATTCACTGACAGCAGGTGGCGGCGCATTAGCCGCTAAAGGTTACTTGGCTAGTGGTAGTGTCGATGAAACTGTTGGCGCAGTACTTACCATACTTGGTGTGGTTTGGTCAATCATTGAAAAAAGAAAGAAACCAACCGTATAACAGAATCGCCCAGTTTCCCTAAAGCTCCCGAAGGATTATTCTTTCGGGAGCTTTTTCTTTTACTAGATTTCGTCGTCGATGATTTGGTACGTCGTCAATTTCTTAACGATTACCCATTCTACTTTACGTTTGGGATATTTTCTCTTTTTTTCCTCAATCCAATTATAAGCATATTCGATATTGTAAGTTTCGTGTCCGGCCCAGAAATCTCCGTGTTCAAAGTGTCCGACCAGATATTGTGACTCTGTTTTTGGAAGTGGTTTGTCCATGAGGGCAATCTATCAGAAACCAACGGGGCGGCAACAACTTTTTTCAAAAAACTTTGGGCTTGCAATCCTCCGCAGAATCGCTAAAATAAATCACATAGGGGTCTGCCTAAGTCTTTGAATAATAAATAAATAACATAGACCCCTATGTAGTTAATTTTAGGGAAATGGGAGGGGAAAGTCAAGCGCAAAAATAATAAATAAATAACAAAAACCCCCACTAAGTTTCCCTAGTGGGGGTTTGTCCGGGGGGACTGCGAGGGGGGAAATCTTTTACTAGATTTGAAACACCGAATAACCTAGCATGGTGAGAGCTTCGATCTGAGCTTGGAGCTTAAATGTAGAAAGAAAATTCCGTTGCTCTTCTCCGTCATCAGAAGAAAGGACGTATTCTTTTACTTCATCCGTATCTTCGTTAGACGACAAAGTGTAACCCAGTTTATTTAGAAAGAATTCATTTGCCTGTTCGTCATTCTCCAAAAGGCAGGAGTTGACATACTTTCCGGTTTTATCTTCTACGAGTTCAAACGAGTGCATAGTTTTTTAGTTCTAATGTTCCGACTTCTACATTGCCGTTTTTTACTAACAGCAAATTTTCTTTGTTACGAGAAAACATTTCAAGATCCTCTTCAGAGAAAAGCAAGTCCGGAGAATCCAAAAGAATAACATGAATTGCTCTCAGTATAGTGCTATTCACATACGAATGCAACATTTTCAAATGTTCCGCATAATCCAGCGTGAATGTGTACGAAGCATACGGATCGGTGTCGTACAGATTCTGAAGTAATTTGATTGACTTCTCCTGATAAGTGTCACGAATTTCAGAGAGAGAAACTTGTATTTTAGTAAGAATTTTCATATAATTAAACAACTACTCGCACATCATTATAAGAAGCGGTTCCTTCCTCGTCAATCAAAAAAGATTCATCCAAGTAATGTTCATTGTCGATATTGTTTACAGAAGCCTCCATAGCAAGTTCTTTTGCAGCATCCAAAGATTCGGCTTCAACTTCAACAACCCCGTAAAGGGAATACTGATAGGCTATTTTATATTTCATAATAATTAAAAAGTGGTACCAGAGGAGGGACTCGAACCCTCACGGGGATTGCTCCCCAACGGATTTTAAGTCCGTTGCGTCTGCCATTTCGCCACTCTGGCTTTTGTTCTGTTCTACGCTAAACTTCTACAACTCGCAAGATCTTTTTTTGTTCATCCGCCTCTTCCCAAGTGTGCAACTCATTGATTTCGCCACTTTCCATAAGAGATTCAACAATCTCTTCCGCCACCATAGAATCTTTCGCCCTAACTTTAATCTTCCCAAGAGTCCTCATCTCAAAAGAAACAATGTATTCCTTTTGTTCAGGTTCAATCTTGTTGAATTGTACGGAAATACTTTTAGCGTCCTCTTCCATATTGTGGACATATCTATGACTGGACAAAGTACCATCAATCGCCAGTCGCTTCGCTTTGGCTACAGCTTCATCCAGATTCTCAGCTTCAATAATCGAAACCGCATCCATGATAATACTAAAAGGAACTTTGAATCTTTTCATACGATACTAATCTAAACCGAGTTCTTTTTCAATTTGAACAATTTGCCAATGGTTCTCCGAAGCAAATGCTTTGAAGCTATTAACAATACTAGAATGTTCTTTGTTGTCAATCAAAGATTCAACAACTTTAGCAATCGTATCATTAAACTCTTTCAACAACCGGAGAGTCTTAATTCTCCTACCAGTTAAAACATCGCAATCCGACTTGGATTGATCATAACCAATTTTATAAGAATCTTCCATAATTCTCGTAAGAAATTCTGTGGAAACTGGAACAGCAGGAAGTCCCATACTATTAGAAACATTCCTAACCAAATCAGCCAAGTTAACCCGCATATCAGTAGTTTTCATTCTATTAAAAGATGATGAGAGGTGGTGGGACTGGAGGGATTTGAACCCCCAACCAAGCGATTATGAGTCGCCTGCTCTAACCATTGAGCTACAGTCCCGCTTACTGTTCTACTACACTAAACCAAATTCTTCTGTTCCGCAACCAAATTCTGCAATTCGTACACACTTTTTTGAAGTGTACCCTGACGAAATTTCAAATGAGACAAAGTCCGATCCGTAAATTCCAGCTCTTCCCATTCAGGAGAAGTATATTGCACTGCTACCAGATTCTCGAACCCTGTGACTAATTCTGAAACGATATTTAACTCCTCAGTCTTCCGCTTCAGAATCAATTCATTCAAATTCATCCATCCAATTTACCACAACAGAACTCGAATGCAACAGAAAACTGCAAAAGTTCCGCATTCATTTTTTCCTTGCCTTTTTTGCCAAAATCGCTAAAATTAACTACATAGGGGTATGCCCATTTTTTACCCTAAAAATTTTCTTGCTTTTTTCTGCAAAATCGCTAAAATTAAAACATAGGGGTCTGCATTTGTGCAGTTTTTCGTATGCACAAAATTTTCAAAAGTCAAGAAAATTCCACTTTTTACCTAATACACACTTTTCTCATTTGTCAATAAATTAAAAATTCTCAAAATAATCCTTGACACACGGCTTTTTTTCTGATATAATTTTTAATAAATTTTGTTTGAAAACACATCGTTTTATAATCTTATTTTATTTTATTTTAATCTTATTTTAATCTTATTTTATTTTATTTTTAATTATTACTTGTTTTATTTTTAATTATTCCTTGTACTAATTTAGTATTTCTTAGTAATTAGACACGACAATTAAACATGATTATTATGTATTTGTTTAATTCTTCAGAGTACAATTAAACACGAATTGAACATATTCTTACTATAATGTTTAATTCTTACTGTTCGGTAAGAATTGTTTGTTTTGTTATTATTTCAGGGTAAAACTTATTAATAACAGTATAGCTGATAGGGGTAATATGTATAATAATGTGTCCATAGGGGGTATTATCATATTAGTGTGTTTACTCTGTAGAATCAAGGTTATAATTAAATTTTTATTGGGTTTAATTACTATACATTGATTACCTCTTTTATTTTCTGGTTTTGAACACATTTCGGTTTAAAATTGTCGTTTTTCTGTATAAAACGGCATTTTTTTGTTTATTTTGGACATTTTTTATATTATTTTATATATTATTGAACGTTTTTTATTCTCTCTAGAGAGAGCTATCGTGGATTTGCTACGTGTGTGGGTGGAAGCGTAGGACTTGTGTATGGGGGCGCGTTTCTATTACACACGCGAGTTTATTATATTCATGAGTTTATTATATAGACATGAATTTATTATTAATTTTAATTTATTAAATAGAATGTATGAATTATATTGACAATCTTAGATTCCAACAACATATTATAACTGCCATTGAATATTATAATCATATAAAAGATACTAGAATAGGTGGGATTGTTGATTTTGGTTCTAATGAAAGTGATATAAAAATTGGGAAAAATGTTTTTAAAAATGTTTTAATACGTCCTATTGATGAGAATAATGTGATACTTAATTTAAAGTATGATAATATTATTATAAAACACCAGTTTACTGGTGAGTTTATATTCGATAAAGTTGAGGGATATTCTGATATTATTGATACAATTTGGATAACAGGGGCAAATATTCCTGCTATATATTCCAAGATTAAAAAGATTAATTCTGAAGATGACAATGTTAAATCTTTTTCTTTTAT
>CAYOWH010000031.1:18564-26591 GCA_964407615.1 uncultured Bacteriovoracaceae bacterium
GAATACCAGTATTAAGATTATTTGGTTGCAAAGGTTTTGAGAGCATAAACGAAATTCGAAGGGAAAGCATACCTATTATTAAAATAATGAATGATGATGGATATCCATATAATATGTTTTATTATAAAGGATTGAGGTTGGAATCTATTATAAATGATAGAATAATTTTAAATTCAAACGACAAAACAAATGATTCGAATAGAGCTTTTAATGAGTATTTTGAATTTATTAAAGCGCATCCTGATGTTTATGATAATCCTATAAAATCTTATGTTTTTAATGAAATATATTATGTATTCACTAATCTTAATTCTAACGGGAAATTAGATATAAGTTTACTTCAGCTTTTTAATAAAGAATTAAATCAGTGGGGTTATAATCTTGATAGTGATAATTCTATTGATAAAATTAAAAATAGATTAATAAATTTGTTACTTAAATAATGTTATGCCTTTTATTTCTGATTTTGAACTTAAAACATACATTGAATACGCTGATAGTTTTTATAAGTATGTAAAATCGCAAAACAATGGTGTGGCTGATTTTGGGTCCGACGAAAATAGTCTACAAAAAGATGCATTAAAGTTTCTTTATACTAATCTTAGAAGGGAAAATTTATGTTCGGAAATAGCAGGTCATATTGATAATGTTTTATTACGTCCCGTTGATGATGATAATTTAGTTTTAAATCTTTGGGGACAAAATCATCCTTATTATATTCGAAAAGATTATTACAGAGAAAATGGTGTTAAAAAGGATTACTACTTTATATCACCATTAGATGTTAAAGGGGCCATGTCTAGTTTTAATATTAGTTTCGGTTCATCTAATAATATTCCTATTGATTGTCAAAAAATAAAGAAAATTCAATCAGATTATAACGAACTATCTATAATAGGTAGTTATCTAATTTCTTATGAGAATTTTAATTTTGAAACAAATACTGCTATTAGTTTAAACGGAATAAAACATAATAAATTCATAACATATGAACATTTGAATAACTGTAAAATTCCCAAATTAATATTATACGGATTAAACACCGTAAAAGGTTTAGATAAAATAGATCCAAATAATATACCAATAATACGAATTGATGACGACTTGGGAAGAGTTTCTGCTCAAGATTTCAAATTATTAGGATTAACAAAAGATACCATCTTTAATCAAGACGGATCAGAAAGAGTTGAATTTTATTCGAATTCTTCAATTTTAATGAATTATTTCTACGGATACGCCGAAATAGTTAAAAACTATCCAGACGTTTATACCGATCCACTTAAAGAACGGATTTATAATAGAATTAACACAATGATAGGAGGATTACAAGACAGTTCAACTTACCTTGAAACTTTTACCCGAGAATTACAAAATTACGGTTACTCTTCAGGAAATCAACCAGTCGATAAAGTTAAAAATAAGTTAATAAATATTCTCCTTAAATAATCTTATGAGCGTAATAAACAGTGATGATTTGTCTAGTGATATAAAAAGAGGTATTGAATTTTATAATTACGTAAAATCTAAAAACAACGGAATAGCAGATTTGGGAGATGACGAAAATTCAATCAGCGGAGAAGCAATAAAACATCTTTACAATAATCAAGGTAAACCATTTTATATTAAAAATATTAGTAACGTATACATTCGCCCCATTGAAGGGGGAATTGTCATGAATGTAAATTCAAATTTAGTACAAATTAAAAAATTCGCTTCCCAAATTAATGAAGATAGAGAATATTATGTTTCCGGAATGGATGGTAGTTTATACAACTCTAATATAATTATTTCAAATCCAGTGGACAAGAAATTCCCCATTTCATTTAAACAAATTAAAAAAATTAAATCTATTAATCCCGAAATAATAAAACATGTTCAATTTGGAGGCGGCGGTATCGAAACATTTGAAAATTTAAATTTCGAAAGCAATTTACCCATCAAATATAGCCGCGTAAACACAGGTGAATTAAAAACATTCGAGCATCTAAACAATTGTAAAGCCCCAAAGCTTATTATATGCGGATGTACACATCTAATTGGTTTAGAAAAGATATCAAAAGAAAATATTCCAACAGTAGAACTTGATGATATAAATGGCACCCTAAGAACACCAATCAGACTTTATGGATTATTACCAGAAATGTTCCGTGAAGACAGTCCATCACCAAAAATAACAATTAATTTCGGAAGAGATGAGAATAAACAAAGGTATTCGGCATATAAAGAATTCGCATTATCACACCCAGATTTATACAGTAATCCTTTAAAACATTATATATTAAAAGAATTATTTGATGATTATTATATGATTAATGATCACTTTATAAAAAAATTTAATAGCACACTCGAATCGTTTGGTTACAGGGTTGACTCAAATGATTCCATTTCAAAAGTTACAAATAAGTTAATCGGTTTACTTCTTAAATAATTTTAATTCCAGTTAAATACTATAATGGAAATTAAATTCGATGAGTATTATAGATTAGATGAAAACTTATTAAATCTATTCAAAGATATAGGCGGGAGTGCAAGAAACTTTACCAGAAGAGTAATGAACCTGTTCAAATCAAAGAACAGAGTACAACAGTTAATCATTATTTTAAGAGAACTCAAAGAAGATTATAATCATTTCTATAAGTTTATAATGAATCTATTGCACGAAGCTATCTATACAAGATATAGAAAGTTTTTACGCGATGAAAACTATAGAAATGAAAAAATTGCAATAGTCTTAATGCTTTTAAGCATGACTAGTGCCCCAATCACTACTCATTTTCTTTACAAAAGTCTTCCGCCAGATAAATTAAATGAGATCCTTACAAAATATCACAATGAAATTGTGGAAAATTACGAATTCATAAAGGATGAAGTGGAAAAATATAAACAAAAAGAAGAAGACAAGAAATTACCTAAATTAAATATGAACGATATGGGGTTTTAAGTTATGAATGCAAAATCTTTAGAAATTAATGGCGACAACGAGAGAAAACAGTTCGGTAAAATATTAATAGATCTAATAATAAAAGCTAATCCTCAGTTAAAACCCCCCGGTAAATTTGGTAAAGATATTTATACTTATTTTAATAAACAATCATTTCTAGCTAAAGTACCAAAACCAAGCGAATTTAAAGGAGTGGAATTAGATTCATCAATTTCAGTAAATTTTGATTGGTTTAAAACAATCGCTAACGGGGATTTTGCATATGAATTTACTTGGATTGATAAGATTAATGGTGATTTAAAAACACAGTCAGTAAGTTTTCAAAATTTTGACAGTTTTCCACGAAATATAACCGGAGATTTTTCAATCAATCGTAATCCTGATAAAATTGCACTCACAAATTTACCAAATTTTGGAAGAACTTTTGGTATTATAAATACAAGTATAACAGATTTTACGGGAATTCAATCGGAAATAGATGGTGATTTATATCTTTATGATTGTAAAATAAATTCACTAAAAGGATTTCCTAGTGTTGTGAGAGGTAATGTTTATCTTGGTAAGGTTTTAATACATACTCAAAATACTTTAAAGGAATTGAAGAACGCTGCAATTCATGGTTATATTAAATTGAATGAATGTAATATAGAAAATTTTAATGATGCACCAACTAATCCAGAATTTTTAGGGTTCAATTTCAGTGAATATTTTACAAGAACTGAAGTAAAATCTTATTTGGGGCTTAAACCAAATATGACAGATTCCGTAACTGAACTTTTTGTAAAATCACTTGTGGCAATTAAAGATTTAAGAAAAGAACTTCTTAGCGAAAATTCAAGAAGACTTGCTACGTATTTAAAAATATTAGAAAAGTATCCAGATTTTCTTGAGAACGAAACTTTAAAGAAATTATATTTAAAATTAAATCCTATATACTTTGAAGATTTTGAAACTTATTTAGATTTCCCCAGATACGAAGGTATCGACGATAGTTTATTACAAAGGTTAACTATATTATTAAAACGTTAAGCCGTTCTGGATAATTGTAATGCTTTTTCTAAATCTATTACATTGGTTTTTGTAACAGATTTAAATAAAAATAATATGAACAGTATTAATGCAACTATTAATAGTAATAACTTTTTCATAATTAAATTCCGTATTTGATTTTGATGTAACTAAATTTGCGAACATCAGATACCCTAAATCTAAATCCCCTCTCGTCATCCGACATTTGAATGGATGAATAATAAATTCCAAAATTCTTTTTCCAATACTTTTTTCTAAATGAATAATTATTCTCCAAACGAAGATTATCCATGTTCTTAATTAAATCATTCCAAAATATTGTATACAGTTTTATATAAGAAACAACTGTGATATAATCAAAATTCATATTTTATTCTTGCGTATAATAATTTTTTGGAATCTAAAACTCTGAAAAGTAAAAGATAAGTTTTCTTATTATCTCTGTGTAAAATCCTTTCACCTATTAATCTTAATCCTGCGGCATCTTCAAACTCTCGTAACGCAGAAAACTTTTTAACAATATTAATGTATTCTAAATGATTCAGAGATATAACTTTCGGCGACACAACTACTTATCTTTGAGTACATAAGCTATAACAAAAGCTATGATAAACCATTCAAAGAAATTCGATATATATGACAAAAATTGTGAGATCGAAAGAATGAATGATACAAGATATGCGTCCATAATACTATTTAATTTTAGAATTTATATTTATTTTTAAAGAATTTATTCAATTGTTCATGCAGAGAATTGTCTCTAATCAACCTACTATTTTTATCATAAAGAGAGGTACTCGCAAACTCAAAATTAATGTAATGAAAACAATATTTGTATGGTTGATTATCAATCAAAAATTCGTGCATCACAGTGTGATCGCCTTCTTTTTCGTTGGTCTTATATATTAATTTTTCATTAAGATGTTTAATTTTTCTCATGATTATTATATATCATCGATTCGTCATAATTGAACCCAATGTTATAATGCCCATACCCACCCATTGCATATATGAAATATGTTCGCCAACCAAGATTAGTCCAACCAAATAACCAAAACGTGAAGTCAAAGTTATTAAAGCAGATTGTTTTAATAAAGATAACTCGGAGTACTTTAACATACTCACACTACCAATAGCAAGAAGTACATTCACAGACAAGCCATGATAGTATGGAATGGTATTGTTTTTTACATAGGTAAAAACAAAGGCTGCTATTATATTAACTATAATATAGTATACTGAAAATATGTAATCAATATACATACATTAATTAACGAATAATCCAACCAAATATATAATTAAAGATAAAGTGGAAAACAAGGTTATAGGAAATGTAAAAAGAATAATCACCGATAATGTATCAGTTGACATATATTATAAATTTTTTAAAATAAACTTATTATCATCCTCGTAAATAGGATTATATTGTATAGCACCACATTTATCGCATTTATGTATGATCTTATTCTCAGTCCTAGACAAAGGCTTCAATACACCCATACAATTCGATTTATTATCTCTAGGGAGAATATCTTGATGAATTGAACACAGACAATGTGGACAATGATCTTTGTTTAGACCAAAGAATATCTTATTACATATCTTACATTCAATGGAATTTTGATATATTTCCCATAATTTTTTACCTTCACTCATAATCCATATTTAAGTTTAAAAAAAGCAAACTTCTTATAATCTACTTTAAATTGTGTGTATTTATATTTTTCATTATCATCCCACCAAAACTTTTCTAGCATTTTAGCAGCGGAAATAATTCCGGTTTCCATCCAATTGGGATTGTTCTCTCGAAATTTATAAAATAAATCTTGAAGATCTCTCAAAGTAATTGTTACGAAAGACCTTTTTATTTCTTCTTTTTTCTGTTGCTCTGACATACTGGTATAACATGCCATCTTCTGCTTCGATAGTCAATGATAAAATCGTTTTTAAGAGTATCAAAACCTTCGTCCATCAAATAATTGCTAAGAGATAACTTCTCAGATTCATAAAAAGGTGAAGCGAAAAAGTCGTTGTCAAATGTGCCTTCATCTGTAAGAGGATCAATTCTGAATCTCATTCTTATATTTATAAGAAATCCGATTCATCTTCATCATACATCCATTCATCAATTTCTTGATTACACTTAGCGACATTTCTATGATAAGAATACAAACGATTACCTCTACAATAGCCGCAAGACCCATTACACCTACATGTACGATCAAACCTTCTAGAATCGTAATATGGTTTGCGCTTCTCTTTCTTATGTTTAATGGCTTTTTCTAAACTCATACTTGAATAGCTTTTTTTAAAGTTTCTTCTGGTACATTATGATAAAATTCTTTTGCGTGCTTCGGACACAAAGTTTTATGCCAACGTATGGCATAGGTAGATCCTTTATCACCGCAAAATTCACAGGTATTAGCCGACATTTGTTCCGCAAAATCTATAACACCAGACGTATAATCATCAAGATTATCTACATAAATTCGAATGGTTCCAAACTTTTCTTTAATTTGACAAATCTTTGGGACATTTTTACAGGCTTCCTCATAAGATTCATTACATTTAGAAATTCTTTCACGAAGATTTTCTTCTTTATAAAATTTATCGCCAGATTCAAATGAACTTAACTTTTGACTCCAATAATCTAATTCTCTTTTTTTGCTACTAATATTCAAATACAACAGGTGACACAAAGATTCAATAATGTGATCCCATCCGCTCCTGCATTCAATCTGAAAATGATTAATAGGCTCCTGTTCGTTCTCCGAAAAAAGAAGTGGATACTTCGCTTTCAAAGATTCAAATAAGGAGACTTCATTAGATTCATTTTCAGCATTCATAGCAAGATTATTTAGTAATGGTTTCCTCTAAAATCTCATCAATTTTCTTAATGCAAAAATTAAAATACTCTTCGTCAAATGAATTAAATACAGCATCAAAAAGATAATCATCAATCTTAGATGTGACACTAGCATCAAGATTAAATGATTTAATTAAAATATTGTAAACAACATCCTGTTGTTTCGAAAGTTGATTGATGTTAATTTTAGCTTCTTTAATTTTATTCAGCTGTTCTTCATTCATAAATCTGTATTACTTGCTCCATTGTTTTCTAGTTCCCTCAAATTCTACACAGTTAGCCGTTTCTTCTTTTGATTTTGTATGAAAAAACATTGTATGAGGCTCATAAACACTTTCTTCTTTTACAATAATAGTATGGCAATCTTCGCCTTTCAACACTTTTATCAATTCTTTACATTCTTCTCTATTAAGTTCCACTAAAGTGCCTTTAATCATTAAATTAATCTGTTCTGCTACTCTTTCAGAAAATCCAGAAGTTATATCAAATTGAACACTGACACCAAAATCCAAAGGATAATTAGAATGATTAGATTTAATTTGCATATGCTAAACGAATTCTACTTATTCCCGAGAATGTTCTCCATGTTCAGTGTACCTACTTCCAGAATTTCCTCCTGAACAATTCTACGAACAATTCTAACTTTGTCACAAGTAGTATAGGTTTGTTTCTGGTAAATATCAACAAAGGACTTTGCTTCTTCTAAAGAAAGACAGATAGTTTGATCAACCCATTGCAGAGAATATCGATGGTTGTTGTAGAATTGAATTACATATCTTTCGTACTGTTTCATATTTTTATTTCTGATAAGATTCTTCTGGAGAAAATTAGTTAATTTGGTACTTAAACTGTAGGAATGTTTTTTGCGTAAGTCATTACGCTTTTTCTCAAGTTAGCAATCTCTAAAGCCATATGATCATCAAACTGATTGTCGAAAGCCCAATTTAACAAATCTTCATTGAGCAAGACTTTCAGGCTATCAATTCCTTCTTTAATTTGATTAGATGCTTTTGAAATACTTTCAAGTTGTTTAGTAGTCATGATATCCTCCGATACGCTTTTGATAATCGTCTATTCGTTTTCGTTCTTTCTCATCAAAGTCTACTGGAACCCATTCAGACTCTGAAGGTTTATTCGAGTATACAGTAACCTTTTCTTGTAGCAAGATATATTTTTGGGGATGGGTCCATT